>SCUR01000149.1 GCA_004297235.1 Candidatus Manganitrophaceae bacterium
TTCCCGAGCCGGCTCTGATCCGGCGGCTCTTCGAGATCGCCGAGGGGGCGCGGATCGAGTATCTGCTGCGGCAGGAGTATCCCGGATTGCGGTCGGCGCTGATCCGGATGCGGGAGGCCGACCTTGCCCGCCGCCCGCCGCTCGCCGAGTTGAGCCCGCGCGGTGTGGTGGTCGAGCTGCTTCATCAGATCTCGTTGACGGGAAAAACCAAGGAGCCGATCCCCCCGGCGCTCCAGCCGGTTCTCTTCGAGGCCTGCCGGATGCTGGGGGCGGTCCAGAACCCCGATGCGCCGGTCCCGGTCGCCTACGCGATGGCGGCGGCGGCGCGGGTCTATGATCTTTTAGAGACCGACGAGGCGGTCGACGCGCCGACGGGGGGCGACATGGAAGAGCTCGATGAGCGGGGCGCTCCGGTCCGGGGAGAAGGGGAAGGAGGCGGGACGATCGCCCCCTCGACCCGCGGGGTGATCGATCCGAAACGGGTGGAAGAGACGAAAAAAGCGACCCAGACGCAGGCCGACGCCCTGGTCGAAAAGTTGAAAAGGGCCGGGATCGATCTTTCGGCCGAGGCGGCGGTCGCCGCCCTCTCCGGAGCGATCCAGCGGGGGGAGGCAACGCTCGAATCGCTTCAACAGGAAGGGGCGATGGAGTCGATCGCCGAGCAGCTGAACCCGGGGCGATCGGAGCCGGGGGCGGTTGCGGGAGGAAGACGGTTTCGCTACGATGAATGGGACTGTGAAAGCGGCGACTACCGGCCGGGATGGTGTCAGGTGATCGAGCGGCCGGTGCCGGCGGGAACCCCCGATGCGGTCGAAGCGATCCTCGCCGAGTACGGCGGGATGATCCAGTCGATTCAGACCGCCTTTCAGCATCTGCGCCCGGAGGGGTTGAAGCGGATCAAGGGAGAGCGGGAGGGAGACGAGCTCGATCTCGATGCGCTGCTCAACAGCCGTGTCGAGGCGAAATCGGGACGCTCCCCGTCGGATCGGATCTATGTCGCCCGGCAGAAGAAGGAGCGGAGCGTCGCGATCGCTTTTCTCATCGACATCAGCGGCTCGACCCAGCAGCCGCTTCCCGGCGGCGGAAAACGGATCGTGCAGATCGAGAAAGAGGCGCTGGTCCTCCTCTCAAAAGCGATCGAGGCGGTCGGAGACCGCTTCGCCCTCTACGGCTTTTCGGGACGGGGCAAAGATTCGGTCGACTTCTACATGATCAAGGATTTCGACGAGCGCTACGGCGGCGAGATCGACCGGCGGATCGGCCAGATCGCGGCGTCGGCGCAGAACCGGGACGGCGCGGCCCTGCGCCATGCGGCGCGGAAGCTCGCAGCGCAACCGGCGAAGGTAAAAGTGCTGGTGTTGATCAGCGACGGCAAGCCGCTCGACGACCAATACAGCGGCTCCTACTCGACCGCCGACACAAAGATGGCGCTTCGCGAGGCGAAGCGCCAAGGGATTCACCCCTACTGCATCACGGTCGACAGGGAAGGACCGGAGTATCTGCGCGGCATGTACGGCGAGGTCGCCTATCTGGTGATCGACCAGATCGAAACGTTGCCGGTTAAGCTGCCGCAGATTTATAAGAGACTGACAACGTAATAATATTGCGGAATGCGGATTTCGGATTGCGGAGTGAAGGGCAGAATAAAGGTTCTCTTCTCTCATCCGAAATCCGCAATTGAAGTCTTACAAGGAGATTCGATGGAATCAGAGGATGATCTTTTTAAGGGCTGGCTCTGGGAGATGTTTAAGGAATATGTCCGGAAGATCCGCCGGACCGCCTCGCACGGCGCGCCGGAATTGGGCGAGATGAAGGGGAAGTATCAAGAGATTTTTAATGAGGCGTCGATCAAGATCTTGGTCGAGGAGAAGGTCGGGATGATCGTCGTCTTCAACGATCTCGAAAGCCGGACGACGGCGGAGTTGACCGGCCTGATGGAAAAAGAGCAGCTGATGGCCTATCTGGCCAAGACCTACGGCCATGGCAAATACAAGATCAACCTCTATCACGGCATGACCTTCGTGGCGACCCACAATTTCAAAGTCGAAGATGAAAGCCTGCCGGAGATCTGGCGGGAGATCGTCGCGCGGAACAAGGCGGCGGAAGGGACGATCAATCCATGGCAACGATGAAGGGACCGATCTTCGCCGTCATCGGCCGGCCGAATGTGGGAAAGTCGACGCTGTTCAACAAGTTGGTCGGCCGTCGCAAGGCGATCGTTCAAGATATGCCGGGGGTGACGCGCGACCGGAACGAGGCGCTCGGCCACTACCGAGACCGCCAGTTTACCTTGATCGACACCGGAGGGCTCCTCCCCGAATCGAAAGAGGAGATGGCGACCCAGGTCCGGCGGCAGTCGGAGATCGCCATCGAGCAGGCCGATGCGCTTCTCTTTATCATGAATGCGCGGGAGGGGGTCACACCGGTCGACCAGTCGGTCCATCATCTCCTTCGAAAGAGCGGAAAACCGGTTTATTACATCATCAACAAGACCGAAGGGCATGGCATCGAGCGGCTGAACGAATTTTATCAGCTCGGGGTGGAGCCGCTCTATCCGATCTCGGCCGAGCACAACGAAGGGTTGAGCGATCTGCTCGACGCCCTCTATCCATACATGTCTCCGGAAGAAGAGGAAGAAACGGTCGAGGTCCCCAAGGTGGTCGTCCTCGGCCGGCCGAACGTCGGAAAATCGACGTTGATCAACACCCTTTTGCGCGAGAACCGGCTCGTCACGAGCGATGTCCCCGGCACCACCCGCGACACGATCGATTCCTGGGTCACCTATCACGATCGGCAGTATCTCTTTATCGACACCGCCGGGATCCGGCGGCGGGGAAAAATCGAGCATGGGGTGGAGCAGTTCAGCATCGCCCGGGCAAAAGAGGCGCTGGAGCGAGCGGACATCGCCCTCCTGCTGATCGACGCGGTCGAGGGGATCACGGAGCAGGATTCGAAGATTGCCGGCTTGATCATCGAGAAGGGAAAGGGATCGATCGTCCTGATCAACAAATGGGATCTTGCAAAAAAGGAGGAACGGTCCAAGGAGCGGATTTTAGACCATATCGCCCTCCGGTTTCGATTTATGAACGACCTGCAATATACCTTCATCTCGGCCCGGGAGGGAGAAGGAATCGGCCAGATCTTCCAACTGGTCGATACGGTCTACCAAGGATATACCCAGCGGGTCTCCACCGGCGATCTGAACCGTTTCTTCGAGAAGATCACCGAAAGCCATCCTCCCCCCGTTTATAAAGGAAAGCGGGTGAAGCTTTACTACATCACCCAGGCCGGGGTGCGTCCGCCGACCTTTGTCCTCTTTGCGAACGCCCCCAAAGGGGTCCCCGACCATTACCTCGGCTATATCGAAAACCAGCTCCGCAAGACGTTCGGCTTTACCGGCACGCCGATCCGAATCCGATTGCGCCAACGCAAATAAGGCTGCCCAAGGCGCTCTCATTTTACCCATGGTGAGACCATAATTACCCGGATTGACTCCCCAGGGTCGATTCTGTATATTAAATCTACGCCGTTTTTAGTATTAACAATCATGTATGGCCTCTTTCAGCAGAGGCTGAACGCCTTCTCTCACGAGAGGGCTGCTGAAATATCCTGATGGAACGCCCCTCGTAACCGGTTCCTTAAGCCGACGAGGGAGGATTCAGAGTCGGAGGTAGACGAGATGGTCCGCTCCCTCTTCCCGAGTCTTCAGTTCCTCCCGCTGCACTCCTTCTCCGACCGCCTCTTAAAAAGTCCTCGGATGGCCGTCTTCCCGATTTGTTTTTTTCGGTCCGAATCTCCCCTTCAAAGATCCAAGTTCGACGGCCCTGCATGTGGAATTCCCGCTCCGATCACCCCGACCCGGCGTCACAACGTTCGCGGCGAGCACCCATTGGAAGGCGCCGCCCCGGAGACCGGAGAAACATCATGGTGATATCGCCTCTTCCGGAGAATGAAACAGAGCGGCTGGAAGCCCTCCGGCAATATCACATCCTCGATACCCCCCCGGAAAATGTCTTTGACGACCTGACCCGTTTGGCCTCCGATGTCTGCGAGGCGCCGATCGCGCTGATTACCTTTATCGATGCGCACCGTCAGTGGTTTAAATCCAAAATCGGGGTCCGGCCGTCTGAGATACCCCGCGACAGCTCCTTCTGCGCCTACGCGATTCTGCAGCACCAACCGTTGATCATCCACGACACCGCTTCCGATCCCCGGTTTGAAAACAACCCCTGGGCAACCTCCGATCCCCACGTCCGATTCTACGCCGGCGCCCCGCTGCTCACCTCTGAAGGGCATATCCTCGGGACCGTCTGCGTGATGGATTATGTCCCTCGGGTGCTGCGCCCCAAACAAATAGAAGGACTCCAAACCATCGCGCACGAAACCATGATCCTGCTGGAGCTTCGCCGAACGATCTCGGAGATGTCGCGCACCCTCGCCGGCCTCCGGACGGCCGAAGAGCGGGAGCCTTTTTTCAGCCTCTCGCTCGACCTTCTCTTTATCGCCGGCTTCGACGGACTGATCCGGCAGATCAATCCCGCCTTCGAGAAAATCTGCGGCGCGACCAAAGAGATGCTTCAGACAAAACCGTTGATCGAGTTCATCCATCCGGACGACCGAGATCGGACCGCCGCGGAATTGGAAAAGCTCAAAGGGGGAAACTCGACCGGCTCCTTCGAGGTCCGCATCCCGCAACCGGACGGATCCGACCGCCGGATTCTCTGGAACGCCACGCCGTCGAGGGAGAAGGAGCTGATTTATGCCGTCGGGCGCGACATCACCGACCTGAAGCAGATACAAGAAGAGATCAAAGGCTTCACTGCGTATTTAGAGCAGCGGGTGCACGCGCGGACCGCACAATTGAGCGCCTCCAACGAAGCGCTCGAGAGGGAAATGGCGCAGCGCCGTCAGGCGGAGCAGTCGCTGCGCGAATCGGAAGAAAAATATCGGCTCCTCTTTGAAAACAATCCGGAGCCGATGTGGGTCTTCGACCTCCAGACCCTCGCCTTTCTCACGGTAAACGAGGCCGCCGTCCGATCTTACGGCTACAGCCGCGAAGCGTTTCTCTCGATGACGATCAAAGACATCCGTCCGCCGGAAGACATTCCCCGCCTGATGGAGGATGTTCGGAAAATGTCGCCCGGGGTCACTGGGGCCGGCCTCTGGCGGCACCGGAAGAAAGATGGAACGATCATCGATGTGGAGATCACCCGCGACCTGATCTCTTTTTCAGGAAGGGAGGCGGGAATCGCCTTGGCCCACGATGTCACCGAGCGGAAGCGGGCGGAAGAGGAGCATGCTCGGCTGCTGATCCGCGAGCAGGAAGCGCGGGCGGCGGCGGTGAAGGCGCAGTGGCGTTTCACTTTCCTGGCGGAAGCGAGCGAAATTCTCTCCACCTCGCTCGACTACGAAGCCGCCCTGGCCGGCGTGGCGCGGCTGGCAATCCCCTATTTGGCCGACGGCTGCGTCGTCGATACCGTCGGGGAAGACCGATCGATCCATCGCGTCGCCGCGGTGGCGACCGACCCCTCCAAAGAAACGATGGGGCTGGAATTGATGCGCCGCTATCCGCCGGAGCGGGGGGGAGCGCATCCCCTTCAACAGGTGTTGGCGTCGGGAAAACCGCTGCTTCTGTCCGAGATTCCGGACGCGTTGTTGGAGGGCCTCGCACGCGACCCCGAACATCTGAAGATCGCCAAAGATCTGGGGATCAAATCGGCCATGATCGTGCCGCTTTCGGCGCGGGGGAAGACGCTGGGCGCCCTCTCTTTCGTTACGATGGAGTCGGGCCGTCGCCTCGGAGAAGAGGACCTCTCCCTGGCGGAGGACCTCGCGCGCCGCGTCGCCGTCGCCGTGGATAATGCCCGCCTCTACCGGGCGGCCCAAGCGGAGATTCGGGAGCGAAAAGAGACCGAAGAAGCCCTTCAAGAAAGCGAGGCCAAAAACCGGGCCCTCCTGGATGCCATCCCCGACATGATGTTCCAGATTCACCGGGACGGCACCTACCTCGATTTTAAACCGGCCAAGGGTCTGGCGCCGATCGTCCCTCCCGAGAGGTTCCTCGGCAAGACTCTTCAGGAGCTGCTCCCCGCGGAGGTGGTCCGGCAGGCGATGGAATATATCCGGCGCGCGCTGGAGACGAACACTCCGCAGCTCTTCGAATACTCGCTGCCGGCCGATGGCGAATTCCGAGACTATGAGGCCCGGATTATCGCCAGCGGCGAGGACCGGGTTCTCTCGATTGTGCGCGAGATCACGGAGCGCAAGCGCGCGGAAGAGGCGCTGCGTAAGAGCGAAGAGCGCTTCCAATTCGTCACCCGCGCCACCAACGATGCCATCTGGGATTGGGATCTGGTTACCAATGCGGTCTGGTGGAACGAGGGGTTCAAGGCCATCTTCGGCTACAAGGCCGAAGAAATCGAGCCGGGGATCGAGTCGTGGACAAGCCGGCTCCATTCGGAAGACAAAGAGCGGATCCTCTCGGGCCTTCACGCCGCCATCGAGCGGGGCGATCAGTTCTGGTCGGACGAGTATCGATTCCGCCGGGGCGACGGGAGCGATGCGACCATTTTGGACCGCGGCTATGTCGTCCATGATCAGAACGGAAGAGCCGTCCGGATGATCGGCGCCATGATGGATATCACCGAGCTCAAACGGGCCGAGACGGCGCTGCGCGAGAGCCAGCGGGCTCTGGCGACGCTGATGAGCAATCTCCCCGGCATGGCCTACCGCTGTCGAAACGATCGGGATTGAACGATCGAGTTCGCCAGCGAGGGATGTCTGGCCATCACCGGCTACCCTCCGGACGACCTCATCGACAATAAGACCGTCTCTTACGGCAGCCTGATCCATCCGGACGATCGAGATTCGGTTTGGAAAACCGTTCAAAAGGCGCTGCAGAGAAAACGCCCGTTCGAAACGGTCTACCGGATTACCACCGCGGCGGGGGAAGAGCGGTGGATCTGGGAGCATGGACGCGGCGTTTACTCCCCCACGGGCGATCTCCTCGCGCTGGAGGGATTCATCACCGACATCACCGAACGGAAGCGGGCGGAGGATGAGCTCGCCTCCGAGAAGGAACGCCTGGCGGTCACGCTCGGATCGATCGGGGACGGCGTCATTACCACCGATGTCGAGGAGCGCGTCGTCTTGATGAACAAGGTGGCCGAGAGCCTCACCGGCTGGACCCAGCCGGAGGCGGGCGGGCGCCGCCTCCATGAAATCTTTCATATGATCGACGAAAAGACCGGCCGGCCTCTGCAGAATCCGGCCGTGAACGTCCTCCAAACCGGCGGCACCGTCGGATTGGCCCATCGCACGATCCTGGTCTCGCGGGACGGAACGGAGCGGATCATCGCCCACAGCGGCGCCCCGATCCGAGACCAGGGAGGGCACCTTCTCGGCGTGGCCCTGGTTTTTCGGGACGTCACCCAGCAGCAAAAGATGGAAGAGGATCTTCTTCGAACCAGCAAACTGGAAGCGGTCGGCTTGCTGGCCGGCGGCATCGCCCACGACTTCAACAATCTCCTCACGGCGATCCTGGGCAATCTTTCCCTGGTGAAGATGTCGGTCAACCTGAACGACCCCCTTTACCGCCGGCTGGGGGATGCGGAGATCGCATCGCTTCGTGCGCGCGATTTGGCCCAGCAGCTCTTGACCTTCGCCAAAGGGGGGGGGCCGATCAAAAAAACAGTCTCGATGGAAGCGCTGCTGAAAGAGTCGATCCAATTTGTCCTGCGCGGATCGAATGTCGGCGTGGAGTTCTTCATCTCCCACGATCTGTGGCCCGTCGAAATCGACGAGGGCCAGATCAGCCAGGTCCTCCACAACCTGGTGATCAACGCGCAGCAAGCGATGCCCCAAGGAGGGGTCATCGAAGTGCACGCGGAAAATTATCCGGCCGGCGAGCGGGAGCCGCTCGCCCTTCCGCCGGGGAGATACGTTCGAATATCGATTCGGGATTTTGGGATCGGCATTCCGAAGGAGCATCTCTCGAAGATCTTTGATCCCTACTTTACGACCAAACAGAAGGGGAGCGGCCTGGGGTTGTCGACCTCCTATTCGATCATCAAAAAACATGACGGCACCATGACGGTCGACTCCG
>SCUR01000150.1 GCA_004297235.1 Candidatus Manganitrophaceae bacterium
GAAGCAGAATCAGGCACCGCCGGATCGAGCAAGCGATTGGACGCCGAGTCAGCCGGACCATCTTGGATCCCTCCGACAGTGTCATTCTCCAACAGGGAGAATTGATTACACACAATGCAATTCACCGTGCGAAGGAGGCGGGTATTTTAGAGATCCTGCTCAATTCGGTGGTGAAAGAAAACCGTTTCGCGCTCAGCCGGAAGGAAACGCAATCGGCCGCTGAAGAGGTCTTCGCTAAGCGGCCCCCCTTGCCGGCGCAAAGGGAAGAGAAGTTTCAAAAGAGCGCTTAACACGAAAGGAGAACCGATGAGATACTTTGTTGCTTGGTTGTTGGGAGTTCCGTTCAGCCTGATCTTGATCTGGATGTTGCTGACAAAAGTTTTCTAATCCCACGCAACCGATCAGAATAAAGGCGGGCCGAATGGCCCGCCTCTTATTTTAAATGGCCCATTCGCCGAAAATGTATCCTGAAAAGATGGAGACGAGCGGCCAGACGAACCGCCGCATCATCCCGAACGGATCGAAGAAAACGAGGACAACGAGAAGCATCATCCCGTAGGGCTCGAGTTGGCCGATCAGCCTGGACGGCCGCTCCGGCAGAACGCCGACCAAGACCCGCCCGCCGTCCAAAGGAGGAATCGGGATCAGATTGAACACCATCAGGAGAATATTGATATCGACCGAAAACCGGAGCATCAACAGAAGCGGGACAAAGAATGCGGAGAGGAGTCCCCGGGAGCTCGAAAAATTTCCGACCCCTCCAAAGGTCAGCTGGGGGTCGATCATCAGGATGGCCCGATACAACACCCCGCTCACAATCGCCAGGAGAAGGTTCATTCCCGGCCCTGCGGCGGCCACCCAGGCCATGTCCTGTTTCGGCCGGCGGAGCTGAAAGGGGTTGACCGGGACCGGCTTCGCATATCCGAAGATGAAGCCGGTGGTGGCAAAAAGAAGGAGCGGAATGATGATCGTGCCGAAGAGATCGGTGTGGACCCACGGGTTGAGGGTGATCCGTCCGAGCATACGGGCGGTCGAATCCCCTTTCTTATCGGCCACCCAAGCGTGCGCCGCCTCATGAAGCGTCACCGCGAAGAGAAGCGGCAAAACCATGATCGCAATTTGCTGAATCAGATGATTCAATTCCTTTCATCCCCTTCTGCGCGGATTTCCACGAGAACTTCGTCCGGATTGACGCGGTCCCCTTCCGCCACGTGGATCGCCTTCACCGCCCCCGCGATCGGCGTGTGGACCTCGCTCTGCATCTTCATCGCTTCAACGATCAAGACCGTCTGTCCCGCTTTGACCTTCTCGCCCAATTGAATTTTAATGCCGACTACCGCCCCCGGCATCGGGGTGGTCACATCTCCCTCATGGGCGGCCTTCGGCCGGGTTGATCGCCCCCCGGTCGTCGCGTCGATCTTTCCCGCGGCGCTGGTGACCACTTCCAGAAGCGATTCGACCATCACCTCTTCGAGGTGTCCATCGACATAGAGAAAATAGGGTCTCCCTCCTTCCCCCGGATGCCCCATCCCGCCGACCTTCACATGAAAGGTCTCCCCATGGACCTTCACATTGAACTCACTGGGGGTGAGCAGCGGCGAAGGGGCGGACGGAGTCGGTTCAACCTCTTTCCCCTTCGAAGGCGCTTCGGATTTAATATCAGGATCGTTCTTCTTTGTGAAAAAGTCAAGGGCGACTTTAGGAAAAAGGGTATAGGTAATGAGGTCTTCCACGTTTCCAGAGAGATCTTTCAGCTCCGCCTGGGCGCGGTCCAGCTCCGGCTCAAGCAGGTCGGCCGGCCGGCGCGTCACCACCTCTTCGTCGCCGATCGCCCGCTTGCGCACCTGTTCGTTGATCGCCGCCGACGGCTCTCCGTAAAGTCCTTTCAGATAGTTTTTTGTTTCGGTGGTAATCACCTTGTAGCGCTCCCCGGTCAAGATATTCAAGGTCGCTTGCGTCCCGACGATTTGACTCGTCGGGGTCACCAGCGGCGGATAGCCGAAATCCTCTCTGACCTTGGGGACCTCTTCCAAAACCTCTTTCATCCGGTGAAGCGCTTTTTGCTCGGAAAGCTGGATCGCCAGGTTGGACAACATCCCCCCCGGAACCTGGTAAATCATCACGTGCGGATCGACGTTGGTATAATCCGATTCGAACTCTTTATATTTTTTGCGGACCTCTTTAAAGTAATCGGCGATCTCGGCCAGAAGGGTAAGATCAAATCCGGGGTCGTAGTCGCTTCCGCGGAGCACATTGACGATCGTCTCGACCGGGGGCTGTGAGGTTCCCGAAGCCATGGAGGAGATCGCCGTGTCGATGATGTCGACCCCCGCCTCGACCGCTTTCACATAGGTGGAAAGGGCCATCGCGCTGGTATCGTGGCTGTGGAGATGAATCGGCACGCTGACCGCCTTCTTCATCTTGCTGATCAGATCGTAGGCGGCATAAGGGGAGAGGAGCCCCGCCATATCTTTGATGCAGATCGAATCCGATCCCATGTCTTCGAGCCGTTTCGACAGCTCGACGAAGAGATCATTGTTATGCACCGGGCTGATCGTGTAGCAGAAGGTCCCCTCGACTTTTCCGCCGTACTTGAGGGTCGCCTTGATCGCCATCTTGAGATTGCGCAGATCGTTGAGGGCGTCGAAGATTCGAAGGATGTTAATCCCGTTGCCAATCGCCCGTTCGACGAAGCGCTCCACCACATCATCGGCATAGTGGCGATAGCCGACCAGGTTCTGTCCCCGCAGGAGCATCTGGAAAGGGGTATGCGGCATGAGCGCCTTGAGCTGGCGGATCCGCTCCCAGGGATCTTCTTTGAGATACCGAATGGCGGTATCGAACGTCGCCCCGCCCCACATCTCCACGGCGGCATAACCGACCTGGTCGATCTTGGAGGCGATCGGAAGCATATCTTCCGTCTTGAGACGCGTTGCGATGAGCGATTGATGGCCGTCGCGGAGGGTGGTATCCATGATCCGGACCGGCTTCGGTTTCTGCTTCGGCTTCGAGTTCGACGCCATGGGTCTCCTTATCTTTTCGAGTGGGCGGCGATGACGGCGGCGATGGCCAACATCTTATCCATTCGATAATAGTCCGCCGCCACGTTGAGCTTGTCGAGGTGCGAATCGATATAGGTCGTATCAAAGTGACCGGCATGAAAATCGGGATCTTCCATGATCCGCTTGTAGAACGGGATGGTGGTCTTGACCCCCCGGATGACATATTCGTCCAGGGCCCGGCGCATCCGCTGAACGGCGCCGTCCCAGGTCCGGGCCCGGACGGTCAGCTTGGCCAGGAGCGAATCGTAGTACGGAGGAACGACATATCCCGCATAGACATTCCCGTCGATCCGAACGCCGATTCCCCCCGGAGAGTAATACGCGGTGATTTTTCCCGGCGTCGGAATGAAATTCTTCTGGGGGTCTTCGGCGTTGATTCGGCATTCAATGGCGTGCCCTCTTAAAAAAACCTGCTCCTGGGGAAGGGAGATCGGCTGCCCCGCGGCGATTCGGATCATCTCCTTCACGATATCGACCCCCGTGATCTCCTCGGTGACGGTGTGCTCAACCTGAATCCGGGTGTTCATCTCCAGAAAATAGTAGCGCCGGTTGGAATCGACCAGGAACTCGATGGTGCCGGCGCTGGTGTACCCGACCGACCGCGCCGCCGCGATCGCCGCCGCCCCCATCTCCTGCCGCAGCCGCTCGTCCAGCAAGAGCGACGGGGCGATTTCGATCAGCTTTTGATGTCGCCGCTGGATCGAGCAGTCCCTCTCTCCGAGATGGATGACGTGTCCTTGTTGATCGGCGAGAATCTGAAATTCGATATGATGGGGCGCATGGATATATTTTTCGAGATAGACCGCTTCCTTTCCGAACGATGCTTTCGCCTCCGCCTGCGCGATCGGGAAGAGTTTTTTTAGCTCTTCACAACTCTTACAGATCCGAAGACCCCGTCCCCCCCCGCCGGCCGACGCTTTGAGCATGACCGGATAGCCGATCTCGTCGGCGAAACGGACGGCGGCATCGAGAGAAGCGATCGGCTCGATCAGACCGGGGACGATCGGCACGCCGATCTCCTTCATCTTCTGGCGGGCCGAGACCTTGTCCCCCATCGCCCGGATCGCCGCGGCGGGCGGGCCGATGAAGGTCAACCCGTTGTCGTGGCAGGCCTGCGCGAACTCGGCGTTCTCGGCGAGGAAGCCATACCCCGGATGGATCGCATCGACCCCCTTCTGTTTGGCCAAATCGATAATGCGATAAATGTTGAGATATCCCTCGATCGGTCCCGGACCGACCAGGCACGCCTCATCGGCCTTTTTGACATAGAGGGTCGTCGCATCGGCCTCCGAGTGAATCGCCACGGTTGGAATCGAAAGCTCTTTGCACGCCCGGATAATCCGAAGGGCAATCTCCCCCCGATTGGCAATCAGCACTTTTTTAAACATGGCACTCCGTAAAGTGATAGATAACGTTAGGCGTGAGGCGTGTAGCCTAAAGAATGGAGCGGCCACCAGAAGCGTGAGGGGCAAGGTCAAAAGCTTTAAATCTTTTACCCCTTACGCCTAACGCCTCACGCCTAACGTGTTTTGTATCTAATTCACTTGCACCAGCTTTCCCTTCTGCACCTGGATCAAAATCGGTTTCTTGAGGACTTCGCCGTCCCGGATTTCGGAGACGAGCCCGGAGACCCCCTGGAAATCCTTTGTCTTGGCGAGCGCCGCTTTCACCTCCCGCGGGGTCAACGCCCCTCCTTCCAGCGCCGCCAGAACCAGGCGGGCGGCGTCGAAGGCCTGGGCCGCAAACAGATCGGGCTCCTGCTGAAACTTCGCCCGATACTGGCCGACGAATTTACGGACCATCGGGTCGGTGCTTCCTGCAAAGAATCCGTCGATAAAGGTCGCTCCCTCCGCATACGGGCCGACCAGTTTCAGGAACTCGGGCGTGTTCCAGCCGCTCGTCCCCAGAAGGGGAATGTCCTTGATGTTGTGGAAAACCAGTTGCGGAATCATGAGTCCCGCTTTATCGGCGTCGCCCGGCAGAAAGACGGCGTCAAAACCGGGGCTGTAGGCGACCTCCCTTTTCCTTCTCCCCTCCTGAACGATCTCGACCACGCCGTTTTTTTTCAGGTCGGCCTCTTTCAATCGGCGGATCGTCGCGGTGAAATCGGTTTCGCTCACCGGATACGGCTCCGCGTGAACGATTTCACCCCCCAGGCGGCTCACCTCCTCCGAAAAGCACTTCAACCACTCCGCCCCGGAGGTCTCCTTCGGGAAAAGGACGGCGAAGCGCTTGAGGTTCATCTGAGCGACCGCATATTCCGCGATGGCATGACACTGAAAGCGGGCGGTCATGGCATTTCGGAAAACGGATTTTCCGAGAGAGGAAAGCCGCGCCGCCGTCGCCCCGGGGGTGATCATCGCCAGGTCGGCCTTCTCCGCCACCGGGGCGATCCGATCCACCTCCTTGCTCAAGAGCGGTCCGATCATGGCGATCGGCCGGAAATCGTCGAGCCACTCCGCCAGAATCTCTTGAGAACGCTTCCCGTCTTCGTCGAGATCCCGGACGACCAGACCGACCGAGGCGCCGGGGAGCGATTCTTTAAACTGCTGCAGCGCCAATTGAATTCCGTTCAACGCATTGTTCCCAAACGGGGCCAGCCGCCCGGAGAGAGGAAGCGCCACGCCGATGAGATAACGCTGCGTCTTGATCTTTTCCCTGATCTGGCCGACCAACTGCCTGGCTTCTCCGGTGAACAGATGGTTGGGAAATCCCGAAAGAAAATGTTTGATCTCCCGTTCTTCCCGGTAGTAGTCTCCCCGCCGATCATAAAGGCCGATCAGACGGATCAACGCTTCATCGGCCGGAAAGGAAGCGCCGTATTGCTTCACCACGCTCTGAAGATCTTTCTCCTGAAGCTTGTCCTTTACAATCGAGACGACCGCTTCCCGCACGGCGTTATTGGCGACCGGATCGACCATGAGCCCTTTCTTCTTCATCAAAACCTGAATCCCTTCCAGGAGTTCATTCCGATCCAAATAAGCCTGGGCGACCTGCTCATACACCAGCATCTTCGCCGATTCCTGACCGGGAAGGTCCTCCCAAAGGCCCATCGTCCCCTTCAGATCTCCGAGCATTAAATAGACCTCGCTCAACTGCAGACGCGCCTCATCGGCGCGAGGGTGCCTCGGAAAGCGATCCAGAACCGTTTTCAGCGCCTCCACGGCCCGCTTCATCTCTCCGCGCTTGGAATAGAGCCCTCCCAATTCAGCATAGACATCGGGAAGAAGAGCGCTGTTCGGAAATTTCAGAACAAATTGCTCGAAGGAAGGGAGGGCCACTTCGGCATTGCCGGAGGTGGAAGCGGCTTTCGCCTGATCAAAAGAAGATTTTTCTTCGGGCGAGATCGGAGAGACGGCGCTATCGAGAGGGGCGTTTCCGGGCGATTCGGCCG
>SCUR01000151.1 GCA_004297235.1 Candidatus Manganitrophaceae bacterium
GCCAGAAGACCGTTGATCGACATGCCGATATCCGGCTTGCCCATCAGCATCCAGGCAACGAGGGTGGCGACCAGAAGGCCGACCGCGCCGGCGGTGTTGGTGGTGATGACGATCCGGGAGATATCATTGACCGAAACCGCCATCGTGCTGCCGGGGTTAAATCCGAACCAGCCGAGCCAGAGGACGATGGCTCCGAGGGTTGCTGACGTCATGTTGTGGCCGGGGATCGCATGGACCTTGCCGTCTTTATACTTCCCGAGCCGGGCTCCGAGAACCAGCACCCCCGCCAGCGCCGCCCAGCCGCCGACCGAGTGAACCACGGTGGAGCCGGCGAAATCCCACATTCCGAGCTTGGCTAACCATCCTCCGCCCCAGATCCAGTGACCGACGATCGGATAGATGATCGCCACCAGGAAGAAGGAGAAAACAATGAAGGAGACATATTTAATCCGCTCCGCAACGGCTCCCGAGACGATCGTCGCCGCCGTTCCGGCGAAGACGAGCTGGAAGAAGAACTTGGCGAGCAGCGGGACCGTCGCCCAGGAGATCGCCGAGTAGACCCCCTTGTAAGCGTCCGCCATCAACGGAGAGTTATCTTCCCCGCCGATGAAGAAGAGTCCCTGCGTTCCGATGAACCCATTCCCGTCTCCAAACATCATCCCCCAGCCGATCACCCAGAAAGCGAGCGACGAAACGGCGAAGACGATGAAGTTTTTCGAGAGGATGTTGACGGTGTTCTTGCTTCGGCAGAAACCCGATTCCACCATTGCGAATCCGAGGTTCATAAAGAAAACCAGCATGGCGGTGACCAGGGTCCAGACGGTATCGAGGGCCACCTTGGTCTCCGAGGCCTGAGCGGCCGGCGCAGGAGCCGCTTCGGGGGCGGCGGGAGGAGCGCTCTCCGCCACGGCTGCAGGAGCGCCTCCAGCGGGGGGTGCCGCCGGCTCTTCCGCCCAAAGCGGGGTCGAGAGTGACATCACCAGCGCCGTGAGTATTCCGATCCAACCGATTAATTTTAATTCCTTCATTTTTCCTCCCTCCTGCTATTGCAGATTATTTAGAAGCTGTAGACCACTCCGAGGACGGCGCGGGTCTGTGTATCGGTCGTCGCCAATCCTTTATCTTCGAAGATCTCTTTATCGGCCTTGTCGTGGCGGACTTCCGCCCGGACAAGGAGACTGTTGGACACTTTGACCTCTCCGGTCACCGTGAGCTCTTGGACGGTGTTATCGACGGTTCCGAACATCACACCGTCGTCGTCCGTCGCACTCTCAACCCGGACGGCCAGGGCATAGGGGTCGAAGCCCAATCGGGCATACGCCGCAATCCCGGACCACTTCATGCTATCTCCGCCGCCGATCGGGTCTTGCGTTCCATAGTCGTAGTTGACGGCGAAGGAGAGGTTGTCGGTCGCATTGAAGATGCCGATCGCATCATAGACCTGTCGATTTTCATAACCGACTGCAACCGAACGTTCGGGACCGATCCAATTGAGGATCACCGTGAGCGGTTTGATCGGAACGATTCCGACCTGGGCTCCGAATGTCTTCCCGTTGTTGTTCTCGACGACATTGTTCCAGCCGTTGAGGAGGTAGCCGTTCACGAAGAGCATGTCCGAGATCACGTAGTTCGCCCGCAAGCCGGCATGGTAGTAGGGGATGGCACAGCAGAAGAGGAGGCTCCGGGTGTAGTTCCAGTTGTCTTTCGATTCGATCACTTCGAGCCCCATGTGGGTGACGAATTTCCCCATGTCGAGGGTCAAGCCGGCCGGCGTCGCCCAGGTGACGTAAGCCTGCTGGATATTTTTATACGGTTCTTCAGGAGACCCGGGCGCTGCGAGACTGCCGCAGGAGCGAACGCCGCAATGGATGAAGTCGGTGGTTTCGCCGAAATCAAGGTCGACCCGAAATCCGACCGGGTCGGCCGCTTTCGAGAGGACGATTTCAGCCAAGTTGATGCTGAAGGCGTTGTGATAAAAATCGAAGTTGCTGAGCCCGTTGGTGTTGGAGTCG
>SCUR01000152.1 GCA_004297235.1 Candidatus Manganitrophaceae bacterium
ACGACGCTCTTCCGATCTCGAAACGAAGATAGTTTCCGGGATTTCATATGATGAATGTCGGAGGGAGCGCGTTCTCAGCCATCCGTCATTTTGTGGATTAACCTTGGATTATTAATCAGATAGGAGATTAAGAGGACGGAATTCTTCGGAAGTTTCGCAGGGTCGGCGAACGAGCGGGAGACGAGTGCCTTTGTCATATTTCAGGTCTCATTCCCAGGTCTCATTCCAATGATAGGAGAGCCGTGCCGCCAGCTTGGCAATCCACCCCTCGTCCGATCGGTCCGGGGGAGGGCCTTCGGCTCGAAGACGTTTCCATCGTTGGATAAATTGATGGAACAAGTTTTGGGCCTCCCAGAGATTTACATCAAGCTGAGCGCGATCGGCAATGTCCAGGAGATGGTGAACCTGTTCGATGGCGGCCCGGGCCTTGCCGGGTTTATCGGCCAGGTGCTGCATCTGAATTCTTAGCAGCGCCCGCAGCCTTTGTTCGATTGGATCGACTTCGATCTCGATTCCCCACCGCTTCGCTTGATCGATAATTTGAATGATTCGGTCAAAGATCGGTTGATCGGAAAGAGATTCGATTTCATTTTTTAAGTCATGGTTCAGCACCTGCTCCGCCGACACCAGATAGGATTTGGGAATCTTGGCATGGATTGAGTTCAGATAGAGCATGAGGCGTTGATGATCGAGATAAATTTGACGCCACATATTCTCATAGCGGCGGAAGAGGGAGCCGGTGACATGGGAGAGGATCTCTCTCCTGGGCTCGATCAAGAGTGTGTTTAAGCTGAAGGCCTTCTCGCCGAGGGCGTGATTGAGTCCGCGAACCACATCGGCCTGAGAGCCGTGGTAGAACTTTTCGATCAGGTCGGATTTCATCTGTTCATAACCTTCCACCCCAAGTATGCCACCGACGGAGCAGTGGAAATCATGACCTCCGAAATGAAGGATTCCGAAGACCGCCCCTTCCGTGTCGAGGGTGATCTTCGAGGTCACAAGAACCCGCCCGATCGCCAACGTCACTGTTTCATCGGTGACCCGTCGGTAATCCTGCAGTTCGATCTGATAACTATAAAGAGGGCGACTGTGCGGTGTCTTCTCGAAAAGGGAGGCGGTCGCATAGTGAGCGATGATTCGTTCCGCATCGATCATCGATGTTTTGATGAGTTTCTGATAGATCGAAGCCCCGTTTCCAAATTCGGGAAGATTGCTCTTCGCCTCTTTCAGCCGCTCTCGCAGATGGTCTTCCCCTTTTTCCCCTTCCGCCGGGTCGAGCGCTTTGGCCAGCTGGATCGCCCGACCGGCGTACTTGAGGTTCTGCGTCGCCTCCAGGCCCGAAATATCGTCGAAGAACCAGGCGCAACTGGTATACATCAATAAACCGTTTCGCTGCATTTCCAGCAGCTTCATGGCCTGCGTCCGCTCCGGCAGGTGAAGGGTTCGCGTCTGCTGCTGGGAGAAGAAGCTTTCGGCCTCCTCCCGGGTCAGCCGGTTCTCCTCTCGCTTCCGGATGAGGGTGATGTAGTGATCCCGGGCCTGCCAGGGGTCTTTGAACCACTTCCTCCCTTGTGTTTCGAAGAGAAGATCCAGCGCATTTTTAAGCTGATCGAATCCGTCTCTTAACGGCCGGCGCCACTGCTGGTTCCAGTCGAGATGTCCTCCCGAGTGGCAGCCGCAGTCCGACCGCCACCGCTCCACCCCATGCGCGCAGCTCCAAGCGCTTCGCTCCGAAATCTCCACTTCGTAGGTCGGCGGGTTCTTCGAAAGATATTCGCCGTAATTGGTCCACTCGGCGATCTGCTGGCGTTCGATCTCTTGCAGGGTATAAGCGAGCGCCATGTCGCCGTGAGCGAAGTGATGGCCGTACGACTCGCCGTCGGTGGCGATATGAAGAAGCTGCGGCCAGTCGCGTTGATCGGAGAACCCCCCGCGGAGTCGTTCGACGAAGGCTTCGCCGCTTCGAAGGAGCCGATCGAAGGCGACCGAATGTGAAATCGGTCCGTCATAAAAGAAAAGGTCGATGAAGAGGCCGCCGGGAAGGAAGCACCGGTAGGGACGGGTCGGATCGATCTTCATCCCCCCGACCTCTTCCCATTCCCCCTGGGGCTCCCCTCTCTTTCCATCAGGCGGGATTCGACGGATCCGCAGGGCTTGATGCGGCGCCAGCAGGGTGAACCGGATTCCCTCCTCGGCGAGAACCTGGAGCGACTCCAGATCGACGGCGGTTTCAGGAAGCCACATTCCCTCCGGCTTTCGCTGGAAGCGTGACTCAAAATCGGCGATTCCCCACCGGACCTGCGTGACTTTGTCTCGCCGTGAGGCAAGGGGCATGATCAGATGGTTATAGACCTGGGCGAGAGCATTGCCGTGTCCGCCCCGCTCTCGGACGCTGATCTGATCGGCTTCTAAGATTTTGCGATACGTTTCCGGCTGGGCCCGCTCCATCCAGGAGAGGAGGGTGGGGCCGAAGTTAAAGCTGATTTTCGTATAGTTGTTGACGATATCGAGGATGCGATTTTCATGATCGACGATCCGGGCCGCGGCGTTCGGAAGATAGCACTCCGCCGAGATTCGCTCATTCCAGTCGTGATAGGGCTGTGCCGAATCTTGGAGCTCAATCTCCTCTAGCCACGGATTTTCGCGGGGCGGTTGATAGAAATGTCCATGAATGCAGAGGTAACGTTTCATCAGCGCTCACAGGCTCTTAAAAGGATCCGGTTTTTCCCTCGGAGGCGAGAAGGACCAAATAAGCGGCCCCCATCATGCCGGCGCTCTCGCCAAGCAGGGACCTTCGGATTTTAATCCGTCTGAGGGCTTCCTCCGGCGGCATTCCAAAAATGTAACGGGCCACCTCCTGTCGGAGCGGCTGCTCGAAGAGGTGGAATGCGTTGCTGACCCCGCCCGAAATAATGAAGTGATTCAGGTCGAGCAGGTTCGCCACATTGGCGATTCCGATGCCGAGATAATGGGCCATTTTCCCAAAGACCGCTTCCGCAACCGGATCGTGTCGCTGCGCCGCTTCGGCGAGGTCGGAAGAAGTTTTCCATTGCATCGGCGGGACTGCGCCGATGCGATGCGCGCGGCTCCACTCTTCCTTCGCTATTCGAACCAGGGCGGGCGATGAGGCATAGACCTCAAGGCAGCCGGTGGAGCCGCATCCGCAGCGGGGTCCGTCGGCGGTGATCTTCATGTGGCCGACCTCCCCCCCTTTCCCCGTCTCACCATACCATAGTTTACCACCCAGCACCAATCCTCCGCCGACCCCGGTGCCGAGGGTGATGAGCAGGAAATTGTCGAGGTTCTGCGCAGCCCCGACCCAGCGTTCCCCCATCGCGGCGGCGTTGGCGTCGTTTTCGATAATCACCGGAACATCGACCGCCTTCTGAACCGCCGATTGAATCGGAAAGTCATTCCATCCGGGAAAGTTGGGGGACTCGATGATCTGGCCTTTTTTAAAGTCGAGCGCGCCGGGAACCCCCAGGCCGACCCCGCACAGCGATTTGACGCGGCTCATCTTCCAGAGATCGTGAATCAGCCGGGTGACATTCGTGAGGACCCGCTTTTGTCCCTGGATGACCTCCGTCTCGATTTTCCCTTCCGAGAGGATTTTTCCTGTTGGATCGAGGGCGGCCCCCTTGATATAGGTGCCGCCGAGATCGATTCCAATGACGCAGGTGTTGACCGTGTTCATCGCGCTACTCAATCAGGGCTTGGCAGGCCGCCGCCAGAAGCTCGGATTCCTTCTCCGCCGGGGTTTCGACGTAGAGTCGCACGAGCGGCTCGGTTCCCGAGGGGCGGATGAGGGTCCAGCTTCCTCCCTCCAGGAAGAATTTTGTTCCGTCCAGCTTCGAGGTCGAGAGCACCTTCTTCCCGCCGATCGCGGCGGGCGGGTTCTTCAGCAGGGCCGCGACCCGCTCCCGCCCTTTTTCCGAGAGATGCAAATCGCGCCGCATCGGATAAAAGGCGCCGACCTGCCGGAAGAGATCATCGAGCATCGCTCGGATCGAGCGCTTGCGCTTCGCGACCATTTCGGCGACCAGAAGGCAGGTCAGAATACCGTCTTTCTCCGGCAGATGTCCTCGGATCGAGATGCCGCCGCTCTCCTCGCCTCCCAAGAGAATTTCATTTTTCGCGATCAACTCCCCGATATATTTGAATCCGACCGGGGTCTCGATCACTTCGAGATGGTGGTGCCGCGCGACGGCGTCGACCAGGTGGGAGGTGGCGACGCTGCGGGCGATTTTGCCGGTCCACTTGCGGTCGGTCACCAGGTAATCGACGAGAAGGGCGATGATGTAATTCGGCACGATCGGAATGCCTCCCCGATCGAGAATCCCAAAACGGTCTGCATCGCAATCGGTCGCGAGACCGAGGTCGTAATTTCCCTCGCGTGTCTTCCCGATCAGCTCCGCGAGGCTTTCCCCCTCGGGGTCGGGCCGGATGCCGCCGAAGTTCGGATTCCGCTCGTCATGGATCAAATCGATCGCGGCTCCCATTTCGAGCAGGATCCGGTCGAGGTAACCCAAGGAAGTTCCCCAGAAGGGATCGACCGCCACGCGCAGTTTCCCTTGCTCGAAGACCGACCGATCGAGGAGACGGGAGACCTTCTCCCGATAGGCATCGCCGGTCCGCTCCTCTTTCCAAATTCCTTTTCTCTCCGCCTCGGCCTGCTCCATCCGGGGAATCTCTGTCGGATCTTCCAGGAGGGCATTGGCGCGGGTTTCGATCTGCCGGGTTGTTTCCGGAAGGGCCGGCCCTCCCCAGGCGGGGGAGAATTTCAGCCCGTTCCACTCCGGCGGGTTGTGGCTGGCGGTGACCGTGACCCCTCCCGAAAGTTTCCGCTGGATGATCTCAAAAGAGACGACCGGCGTCGGGACCGGATCGGTGGATCGAATCACGCCGATGCCGTTGCCGGCGAGGACCGAGGCGACCGTCCCCGCGAATCGTTTGCCGAGGAAGCGGGTGTCATAGCCGACGATCACGCGGCCCGGCCCGTCCCCGCTCGTCTCCTTCAGATGTTCCGCGATCGACTGCGCGACCACCCGGACCCGGTCGAAGGTGAAGTCTTCCGCCAGAATGCCGCGCCATCCCGACGTCCCGAATTTAATCGGCTCTTTCCCATTCATCGTCTGCGATTTTTGATCCGCCATTGTCTGGTCCCCCCGGTCCTGTTAGTAGAAGAATCGCGTCGTGGCGCGTGGAATCGTCACCACCCCTTTGTTATTCACCGTGAACCGCTGCTTGTCCTGCTCCAGATCGTATCCGATCCGCTCTCCCGATTTGATCAGGTTAAAGCGGTCGACGATCGCCCGTTTGATCCGGCTGCCCGAGCCGATCTTACAAAAATCGATGAGGATCGAATCGTCCACCTCGGCCCCCGCGTCGATCTCCACCCCTCGCCCGATGATCGACCGCGTGACCTTGGCCCCTTTCACGACGCTTCCCTCTCCGATGAACGAATCGGTCACCTCTCCGCCCAGGATCCGGGCGGCGGGGGCGTTGACCGCGTCGGAGAGAATCGGCCATTCGAGGTTGTTCAGATCGAACCGGGGCTGCTCTCCCAGCAGGTCCATGTGGGCATCGTAATAGGCCTGGATACTGCCGACATCCCGCCAGTAACCCGGTTCCTCATACGGCTTGAGGCCCGGAACCTCGTTCCGGCTGAAATCGTATGCGAAGACCCGCCCCTCCGGAAAGAGCTCGGGGATGATCGTCCGGCCGAAATCGTGCTCGCTGTGCCGCTTGGCGTCGTGCAAGAGCGTTTCCATTAAGATCCCTTTGTTGAAGATATAATTCCCCATTGAGGCGTAAGCGAATTTGGGGTTGCCCGGCATCGGGGGGGGCTCTTTCGGTTTTTCCAAGAAACCGACGACCCGTCCCTCCTTGTTGATCTTGATAATACCAAAACGGCTGGCCGATTCAATCGGCACCGGAATCGCCGCCACGGTGACATCCGCTTTCCGCTCCTGATGAAAATCCATCATCTGAGCGATATCCATCCGGTAAATATGGTCGGCACCGAAGACGACGACCAGCTCCGGGTCGAAGTTCCGAATGGCATGAAGATTTTGATAAACGGCGTCGGCGGTTCCCCGGTACCAGACCTCCCCCCGCCGCATCTGGGGGGGCGCAATGGTGATAAAGTGGCCTTTGATCCGTCCCCCCAGCCGCCAGGCGGCGCGCAAATGTTCGATCAACGACTGGGATTTGTACTGCACCAGGACGTAGATCGAATAGATTCCGGAATTGATGAAATTACTCAGGACGAAGTCGACGATCCGATATTTCCCCCCGAAAGGGACGGAGGGCTTGCTCCGGTCGCGGGTCAACGGAAAGAGTCTTTCTCCTCGGCCGCCGGCCAGCACCATCCCGAGCATTTTGGGTCTTTTCAAGGGCACCTCTGATGAAGCGCGAAGGGGTTTGATCGATATGAAATGCGCGCACGTGGCGGGGAAACCCTCTCATCGATCAGGTACAGGTTGAGAAGGATCAGGAACGCTCAAAACTATTCCTAACGTAGCAGATTTTTTTCGGGAGTGTCAAGAATGAGGCGAATTGATTGCGCAACGCGGATTTCGGATTACGGATGAGAAACAGGGATAAGATCAACAGGGTGTTCATTCCGCAATCCGAAATCCGCATTTCCCCTGGTGTCCCCCTTTTGATTTTTGGGACCAAACCTGATAGAATTTTTTTAGTTTGAATTCAATTAAATCGAATACCTCCGTCCCGCCTCGGTGATCATCATCCGCAAAGCTGATTGCTGCGACGAGAATTCCCACCTTCAAGGAGAATGCATCATGACTTCCAAGCAGAAAATGCCGCTCATTGAATTTCTTCGACAGATGGTATTGATCCGTCGATTCGAGGAGAAAGCGGCCGAGATGTACGCCCTGGGCAAGATCGCCGGCTTCTGCCATCTCTATATTGGAGAAGAGGCGGTGGCGGTCGGTGCGATCGGGGCGGCGAATCCCGACGATTACATCGTCACCGCCTATCGCGACCATGGACATGCCTTGGCGCGCGGGTTGGAGCCGAAGCGGGTGATGGCGGAACTCTTCGGAAAGGCGACCGGCGTCTCGAAGGGAATGGGGGGATCGATGCATCTCTTCGACGCCGGCAAAAATTTCATGGGCGGCTATGCCATCGTCGGCGGGCATATCCCCGTCGCCACCGGAATCGGCTTCGCAATGAAATATGAAAAAAAGGATCAGGTGGTCCTCTGCTTCTTCGGGGAGGGCTCCGTTCCGTCGGGGAATTTCCACGAGGCCCTGAATCTCGCCTCGCTTTGGCGCCTGCCGGTGGTTTACATCTGCGAAAATAACCGATTTGGAATGGGAACCCCGGTGGAGCGATCCTCGGCGGTCTACGACATCGCCCACGCCGCCCGGGCGCACGACATGCCGTTTCATCACATCGATGGAATGGATGTGACCGATGTTTACACGCAGATGCAGAAGATCATCGAAGCGGTTCGAAAATCGAAGCGGCCGATTTTTGTGGAGGCCCGGACCTATCGATATATGGGACATTCGATGTCCGATCCGGCCCACGGCCACTACCGGACGAAGGCGGAGATCGACGAGCAGAAAAAGCGCGATCCGATCTTAACCCTGCAGCAGCAACTCCTGGAGAAGAAGGAGATCACGAAAGAGGAGATCGCAAAGATGGAGCGCGAAATCCAGGACATCGTCCAGGAGTCGGTCGAGTTCGCCGACAAGAGCCCCGAGCCGCCGCTCGAAGCGCTGACCGAATATGTTTATGCACCTTAAGGGCAGTTAGGAGAGAGAAGTTAGGAGTCAGGAGAGAAAAGAGTTAAATCTTTTACTCCTCACTACTTACTCCTCACTCCTCACTTTAGTTTAGAACTGGAGGTTCAATGGCCCACATTGCATACCGTGAAGCGCTCGGCCAAGCGATGAGCGAGGAGATGCGCCGCGACGAAAAGGTCTTCCTGATGGGAGAAGAGGTCGGCTTCTATCAGGGGGCGTTCAAAGTCAGCCGGGGGATGCTCGAAGAGTTCGGACCGATGCGGGTGATTGACACCCCGATCACCGAGGCCGGCTTCACCGGGGTTGGCATCGGCGCGGCGATGGTCGGGCTTCGTCCGATTATCGAGATGATGACCTTCAACTTCTCGATTCTGGCGATGGATCAGATCATCAACAATGCCGCCAAGGTTCGATCGATGTCGGGAGGCCAGTTTACCGTCCCGATGGTGGTCCGAGGGCCGGGCGGCTCGGCCGCGCGGCTCGCCGCGCAGCACTCTCAGAGTCTGGAGTCGCTCTACTGCCACATCGCCGGTCTCAAAGTGATCGCCCCTTCCGTTCCAAAGGATGCCAAGGGGCTTCTCAAGAGCGCCATTCGCGACAACAACCCGGTGATCTGCTTCGAGGCGCAGGCCCTCTATGGGACGATGGGCGAGGTGCCGGAAGGTGAATATACGATTCCGATCGGCGTCGCCGATGTAAAGCGAGAAGGGAAGGATGTCACCCTGATCGCCTGGTCGAAGATGCTCTTACTCTGTCTGCGGACGGCGGAAGAATTGGCGAAGCAGGGGATCGACGCCGAGGTGGTCGATCCGCGAACGCTCCGTCCGTTGGATATGGAGACCATTCTCCAATCGGTTCGAAAGACAAACCGGGTGGTGATCGTGGAAGAGGCCTGGCCTTACGCCAGTGTCGGCGCCGAGATCGCCGACCGGATCACCCATGAGGCGCTCGATATCCTTGACGCCCCTGTGGAGCGGGTGACCGGTGTCGATGCCCCGATCCCCTATGCGAAGAATTTGGAGCAGGCCGCGCTCCCCAGTCCCGAGAAAATTATTCAAGCCGTCAAAAAAGTGATGTATCTGGAATAGTCAAAGCGAGCATTTGGCTCTGCCAATGCGAGCGCGGGTGTGGGGCATCGGAGCATCCTGCGAAGCGGGAGTGCACGGGCCCCGCGCAGAAAAGATGAGGTTCTTATGGCAAATCGCGTGGTGATGCCCAAGTTGACCGATACGATGGAAGAAGGGGTTCTGCTCAAGTGGTATAAGCATGAAGGGGATAAGGTGGAGAGCGGTGATCCGATCGCCGAGGTGGAGACCGACAAAGCGGTGATGGACCTGGAAGCCTTTGCATCGGGAACCTTGAAGAAGATTCTTGTCCCGGAGGGGTATGTCGTTCCGTCTGGGGATTTGATCGCCCTGATCGCGCGGGAGGACGAGAATGTCGAAGAGGTCCTCTCCCATGAAACGAAGCCGAGGATGCGGAAGAAAGAATTAAAGGGGGCGCCGGCCGAGCGGGAGAAGCCTCCCGGCCCGCAGGCGGAGGTCTCGCCCCAAGAAGAGGCCGGAGCGCGGGCCCCTTCGCCTCCTAAAAAAGAGACGCCGCGGAAAGAAGCGCCTCGCCCGGCCGCGCCTCCCCGCGCGGAAGGGGGCGAGATCAAGGCTTCTCCGCTGGCCAGAAAGATCGCGCAAGAGCGGGGAATCGATCTTAGAACGATTCAAGGGAGCGGTCCGGGGGGACGGATCACGCAGCGGGATGTCGAGGAGGCGGCCACCGGTGCCGTCGAGGCGCCGCCCGCCGTCGCGCAGGCGCAGGCCCCCGCACGGGCCGTCGCTCCGCAAGGGGAAGAGGTCGAGCTGTCGATGATCCGCAAGGCGATCGCCAAGCGGATGACACAGAGCAAAGCGCCGGTGCCCCATTTCTATGTCACTTCCGAGATTGACATGGGGAAGATCCTCTCTTTCCGTGATGAAATGGAGAAGGCTCCCGACGGGATCAAGCTGACGTTGAGTGAGCTCTTCCTTAAGGCGGTGGCGTTGACGCTGCAAAAGTTCCCTGGTTACCGATCGACCTTTCTCGGAGACCGGGTCCGGATCGCAAAATCGATCGACGTCGGTCTCGCCATCGGCATTCCCGATGGGGTGATCACCGCGGTGATTCGGGATTGCGATCACAAGACCCTCTCGGAGATCTCGGCCGAGGTCCGCGACAAGGTCAAGCGGGCGCGCGAAAAGGGGTTGAAGCCGGAAGAGTACACCGGGGCGATCTTTAGCGTCTCCAATCTCGGCATGTATGACGTGGAGTCGTTCAGCGCGATCATCACCCCGCCCGAGTCGGGGGTGTTGGCGGTCGGATCGGTCTTGCAGAAGCCGATTGCAAAT
>SCUR01000153.1 GCA_004297235.1 Candidatus Manganitrophaceae bacterium
GCCGCCGAAGATGTAGATTTTTCCGTGGAGCACCGCGGCGGCGATTCCGCTGCGGGGTTTGGGGAGGGGAGCCGCTTCACTCCAGCGGTCTGAGCCGGGATCGTAGACATGATGGAGGGGAACATTTTCGGCGTAGTCGCTGTTGAAGCGACCCCCGACGGCATTAATTTTTCCATTGACCACCGCCACGGCCAGATGGTCGCGGGGGGTCGGGAGGTAGGCCTTCTTTTCCCATTGATCGGTCGCAGGATGATAAACTTCGGTTGCGCCGGTATTCCCGAGCAACGCGACCTGTCCCATCGTCCCCAATCCGCCGACGGCATAGAGCTTGCCCTCCCAGACACCGACTCCGAGCGCACCGCGCGCCGTCGGCATCTCCCGCTTGGCGGTCCATCGATCGGCTTCCGGATCATACTCCCAGAGACCGCGGGAGGGCTTCCACGACCGCGACCCCTCGAAACCGCCGACGACATAGAGCTTGCCGTTTAAAGCGGCTGCGGCAGCGTGATGCAGCGCGATCGGCACGGGAGCCCGGACGGTCCACCGGTCGATGGCCGGATCGTACCTCTCCACCCGCCCCGTCACCCCCTCTTTCGCGAAGCCGCCGATGAGATAAATCTTTCCGTCGAGAGCCGCTGCGGCCACTTCGGTCCGCGGCTGCGGCACCGGCGCGCGCATCTCCCAGGCGACTTTCGCCGCGGCCGGACGGAAAAGAATATAGGCAACGGAAAGGAGGATGAGAATAAAAGCCGCCCGTCGGCCGGTGATCATCTATGCGGCCCGGGTCCACTCCCGCGGGATGCACCATCGGGGCTGCGCGCGGGAGAGATCGACATAGTCGACGGGGTTAAAGCGATGGTCGGTCACCTGCAGGGAGAGAATCCGGTCGAGGAGAAACTGGCGATGGGTCTGCTCCCGATCCTCCCACCAGCCGAAGTCGAGCCGGTGGCCGAAGAGGTACTCGACCCGCTTCCCCTCGGGACGGATCTTCACCAGGATATCGAGCGGGACGATCTCATGGCCGACGATCTGCCCCCGCTGCTTGATGTAGGAGAGGCGAATCGTTCGGGTGCTCCGGATCGCCTCGGTTATTTTTTCCCAAATTTCAGCGCTGTTGATCATATCGACCTCCTGATCATTGTAACGTTTCACCGTTGGGCAAGTCAAAAGGCAATACAAGGAATCAGACGCAATTCAGCCCAGGCTGGACAGCCGGATCGAAACTGGCTTAGAATGGATCAACAGGGGGGTAAGCGATCGATGGATCTCGGGTTGAAGGGGAAGGTGGCCGTGGTCACCGGCGGGAGCAAAGGAATCGGGAGAGCGATCGCGCTTTCCCTCGCCGCCGAAGGGGCCGAGGTCGCCCTTGCCGCTCGCGGCAAAACGGAGCTCACCCGAACAACGGCTGAGGCTGAGAAGCGGGGGGTCGGCGCGCTCGCGATCCCAATCGATCTGACGAAACCGGACGGCCCCCGCCGGCTGGTCGAGAAGACGATGAAGCGCTACGGGCGGATCGACCTTCTCATCAATAACCTCGGCGGGCCGCTCCACTTCAAGCGCTTCCTGGAGCTGACCGACAAAGAGTGGCGGGCGACGCTGGAGCTCGATTTGATGGCGGCGACGCGGCTCTGCCGCGAAGCGATCCCCCGGATGCAGCGGCAAGGGGGCGGACGGATCATCAACATCGCCTCGATGTCCGGAGTCGAGATGGAAGAGAAATTTCCCGACTATCGGGTCGCCAAGGCGGCGCTGATCGCGCTGGGAAAATATCTCTCGGTGGAGTTCGCCAAGGACAAAATCATCGTCAACACCGTCTGCCCCGGCGCGGTTTGGACCCCTTCCTGGGAGTATGAGGCCTCGGTCCTCGCCCGGAAATCGGGCACATCGGCGGAAGCGGTTCAAAAAAAGCTGAAGCAAGAGACCGGCGCGGCGATTCCGCTGGGGATCGGCAGCCCCGAAGAGGTCGCCCGGCTGGTCACTTTTCTCGCCTCGCCGAACGTCACCTGGCTGACCGGATCAACGGTGCGGATCGACGGCGGAGCGGCTAAAATTCCGTAATGCGTGAGGAGTTAGGAGTGAGGGGTGAGGGGTGAAAGCTTTTCAAGCCCTCTCTCCTTCCTCCTAACTCCTCACTGGTTTTAAGGTTGAAGACACGCGTCTCCGTGTGATAAAACTAAAGATCTTTTTCGAACGGATCACAGCACACAAAGGAGACGCCATGCCGAAGCCGAAATATCATATTATCGTTTGCACGACCACCCGTCCTCCCGGAAATCCTCGTGGATCGTGTGGTGAGAAGGGAAGCCGGGAGTTGCTGCCGGCCTTCTTCGCTGAGATGGAAAAGCGGGAGCTCTTTGGGCAGATCCTCGTGACCGAGTCGAGCTGCCTGGGGCCCTGCCCGATTGGCCCCTCCGTCGTCGTCTACCCCGACGGGACCTGGTACAAAGGGGTCAAACCGGCCGATGTCGCCGAGATTATGGAAGAGCATATTTCCAATGGCCGACCGGTGAAGCGGCTGGCAATCCCGGATGAGATGTGGGGGTAGCGTTTAGGTTTTAAGGTTGGAAGTAAAGGGAACTGATCAGAATCGCCCCGGTTGGCGGGTTCGTCTCCGACACTGGGCGCTGGGAGCGTTAACGCCGAAGCAGTTGATCGCCGACCTTTGGACGGAGATGAACGAAGATGACATCTTCGCCATCGCCGCCCAGTTGTCCTACTCCTCGCTCTTCGCCCTTTTTCCATTTCTCCTCTTCCTGATTACATTGATTGGTTATCTGCCGATCAGTGATCTTTTCAATCAGATCATGAGCTATCTGAGCGAGGTCATGCCCCCCGATGCGCTGACCCTCGTTCAGCAAAATATCGAGTCGATCGTCCGGGAGCCGCGCGGCGGCCTCCTCTCTTTCGGGTTGATCGCTACCCTCTGGGCCGCCTCCCGCGGGGTGGTTTCTCTCTGCTCCGGGCTGAACGCCGCTTATGATGTAAAAGAGGGACGTCCTTGGTGGAAGCTTCAATTAACGGCCGTTGCGCTGACCCTCTCACTTTCCGTCTTCGTTATCTTCGCCGCCGTTCTGATGATCTTCGGCGGAGCGATCGGCGAGTGGCTCTCTCATGCGCTCGGCTTGGGACCGCTCTTCCAGATTGCTTGGAATGCCGTTCGGCTTTTCCTCGCCGCGCTGATCATGATCTTTGTTGTGGCCGTTCTCTACTATTTCTGTCCCGACGTGGAACAGGAGTGGCGCTGGGTGACCCCAGGATCAGTCATCGCCGTTCTCGGATGGATCGGCGCCTCGCTCCTCTTCTCCTACTACGTCAGCCACTTCGGCAACTACAATAAAACATATGGAACGATCGGCGCCGTCATCATTCTGCTGACCTGGATGTACCTCAGCGGGCTGATTGTGCTCATCGGGGGAGAAATCAACTCCGTCATCGAGCGATCGCTCCCGGAGGGGAAGAGCGCCGGCGAGAAGCGGCTGGCCCATCGCCATCGGGACGATCTCCTTCTCCAGGCCCGCGCCAAGGTCCCGGTCAAGAGCAAGGCACGGCGATGGCTTTTTTCCCCTTGGTCCCTTGTCGGCGGCCTGGCCCTCTCCGCCACCACCTTTTATTTTTTCCTGCGACGTCGCCGATCTTCAGAAGCATAAAAAAGAGGAAGAACAGCGAAAGCTGTTGTAGAATGGGGAGGACGGGCAAAAGCCGCACTTCATTCTCATAAAAAGTCATGGCCAATTTAAGAAAGGATTTATCGTGAAATTTATACTCCGCGTTTTGACCTTTATTAAGCCATACAAAGGATTGGCGGCGCTGACCTTGGGGGCCGCGATCGTCAGCACGTTGATGGACCTGGTTCCCCCCTGGCTGATCAAAATGGTAATTGATGAAGGGGTCCGCGCCGGAGAGGGACGGTTGATTTTCTTTCTCACCCTGGCAATGATCGTCGCCTTTGCCGTGAAGGGGTTGGCCAACATGGCGCGCATCCGCCTGAACAACGCCTTCGAGCAGCGGGTGATCTACGATATCCGGAACACCGTTTATCAGGCGACGCAACGGCTCTCGATCTCCTATTTTGAAAATCGCTCGACCGGCGAGATCATGTCCCGGATCAACAATGACGTCGAGAACATGGAACGGATCTTCATCGACGGGATCGAGCATCTGTTGATCGCCGGCCTGACGCTGATCGGGATTACGGCGGTCCTCTTCAAAATCCAGTGGCATCTC
>SCUR01000154.1 GCA_004297235.1 Candidatus Manganitrophaceae bacterium
CCGTCATCGACAGAGCGGAGGATCATTCCTGCATTCCCTACCGCCCAGGCAATGCCCGGTTCGGAGAAGGAGACACCGCCGAGACGGCTTCCTACCGGCTGTGGGTTCTGGTGCTCCCAAGACCGAGAGTGACTGAATCCAACATGGATCGGCTTCGGGGCTATCGGACTGGCCGTGCTTCCACCCGATATAGCAGTCAGAGTGAGGGTCGCTGAATATCCTTGTCCACAGGCGAGAGTCGATGCGTCTACCGTGACGGTAATATTCCCCGATGTCCCCTGAGCAGCCACAATCCCGCTACTGATATCGAGTGAAAGCCAACCGCTTGCGCCGTTGTAGGTCACTGCGGCACTCCATCCTAATGGAGTCTCTCCGTCGTTCTGGATCATAAATTGTTGGGGGTCCGGGCTGACCTTGCAGGAGGGTGCAAAGAAGCCGAGTGAAGCGGTGCTGGGATTAATTGTCGCTGCCGAGGGAACGATTACTTCGACCGTCACGCTCTGAGGGGAATTTCCCGCTTCTGCGGAGGTGATCGTGATCGTTCCCGAAGAGGTCGTCCCGCAAGGGAGGTTGGAGGTGTCGATATCGGCCACCGTCACCGTCGCTCCGTCCGTCCCGTTCGGAGGGGCAAATTGAATCCAGGACTGGGCGGTCGCTCCGCTCCAGCTGAAACTCCCGTTTCCATCGCTGGAAATCGTAAAGGACGGCGATCCGCTCGTGGCCGTCCCGCCGCAGGTTGCAGCGGTGAAGGAGACCTTCAGTTTGTCTGTGACGATCGCCGGAACCGGGGGAGGCGGAGGGGGAGGGCTCGGTATCGACAAAGTTACGATCAAAGCCATCGGTGTGTTGCTGGCGCCGGATGCTTCAATGTTGATCGTTTGCGAAAGGGTTTGTCCGCAAGAGAGGCCGTTGGTGTCGATCTGGGCCGTCACCGTTATGGGAGCGGTTCCGCTCGGGGGGGTCAGCATCAACCAGGAGGGGAGGTTCGCGGCTGTCCAGGTGAGCGTTCCCTCGCCCCCATTGGCGATCTCAACGGTCTGGCTCGCCGGATTCGACCCGCAGCTGGTGCTGGCGAATGAGAGTCCCGTCGTATTCAATTGGATGACCGGCGGCATCGGCTGGGGAGGCGGCGGTGTTTGGGTCGATGGGACTTGCTGATACCTGGGATCGCCGTCCCCTCCGCAGCCCGTCAGATAGATTAAGCAGATCAAAAGAACGATTTTCTTCATATTGTCTTAAAGTATAACGTACGCTCCCCTCCTTGTCAGCGCAGCGGACGATGAAACCGGGCGAAATTAGGATACCGGCCCGATACAATCGCCAATCATGTCAAAATGTAAGCGCCTCAGGGGGAGCAAAGCGGGTTTGAACGGAGTCAATGATCGGGGAAAAACGGTGCACTTCGAATGAAGGTGCCTTAGGGTGGATTACGCTTGATAATATTGCCCTTCTATATTTCCTCCGCCGACGAATTTAAAAACGGTGGTCCCGATGCGGATCAGATCGCCGTCTTTCAATGCAGACCCGATGACTTTGATGTCATTCACATAAACCCCGTTCTTGCTGCGGAGATCTTTCACCATCGTTTGGTTATTCTTCCGATAAAACTCGGCGTGGTTTCTAGAGACGGTTTTTTCATCGAGCGAGATCTGGACCTGATCTCCCCGGCCGACCAGGATCTGCTTTTGATCGAGCATGTACTTTTTTCCAAGCGTTTTTCCGGAAATAACGACCAGGCAGGGGAGACACTTGCGAGGATCGGTCACCGGGGAAGCGTCGGGATTGATCGTCTCCTCATTATCCATTTTTGACCTCTTTCCACACCTTTAAAACACATTCTTGCGGGCCGCACCCAAAGCAAGTTTATAATAAATTAGCCAATTGTCAATTAGGACGCCTCCTCTTTAAATGGGAATTTTTCAGCAATGGATCGGATCAGAAAGGGGTGAACGCCCTCTTCAGGTTTTCCCATTCCTGCGGGATCAGCGGCGCGCGCCAGCGGATTTTTTTGACTCGGCTCTCCTGATAGGTCCTCGTTCGCCACTCCGTCGGGTTCGCCTCGATGAGGACCGCGCCGTCCTGATCGGTCCGATAGACCTGGGCGGGAAGCGCTTCATAAGCAGCCAGAACCTCGGGATGCGGGTGCCGATACGGATTGTGCCGACCGACCGAAATGAGCGCCACCTTGGGCGCGACGGCGGAAAGAAAGAGGCGGTCGAGGGAGCTGATGCTTCCATGATGGGGCACTTTCAGGATCGTGCTCTTCAGATCGCTTCCCTCTTCAAGGAGACGCCGCTCCGCTCCTCGCTCGATATCCCCCGTCAAAAGAAGAGAGAACCCCTCTCCCCCCAGATGGGGGCACGCAAGCCGGAGAACAATCGAATGGTTGTTGAGATCTCCATCCTCGGAGGAAGCCTCTGCGGCGGGGTTAAGAAAAAAAACGCGGCAGCCGCCGATCTCCATCGGTTGAGCAGAGGCCGTGACGATCTTCGGTTGAAGCCCCTTTTCTTCAAGCCGCTCGGAGAAGAGCTGATAAAAGGGGAGATCGCGCACCGTCCCGTTGGTCCAAACCTCTCCGACAGTGAATTTCCGAAGAATGTAGGACAGCCCGCCGATATGGTCCATCTGCGGGTGCGTTCCGACCAGGTAGTCGATCGTTTGAATTCGCCGCTCCCACAAATAAGGGGCCACGGCGAGCCTTCCGACATTAAAAGTCCCTCCCGTCCCCCCGTCGATCAGCATGGTTTTGCCGCCTGGAAATTCAATCAGCGTCGCATCTCCCTGGGCGACATCCATAAAGGTCACCCGCAGCCGTTCGGGAGGGAGTCGAAACCTCCCCGCGCCGAGAAAAATGATGAAGAAAACGGCGACGGTGGGAGCCATCCATTTCCAGGATACCTTTCGGATCAGCATCCAGAGAATCGCCCCGTAGAAGAGGACGATCATCCAGAGGGGAGGAGCGGCGGCATGGAGGTCGGCCTCCGGAAAATGGGCAAAGAATTGAGTCAGGCGGTAGTAGAGCCAACCGATCCATTGATGCCCCTCGATGAAGGGGAAGCCCGCTCCCTCCCGGAGGGAGAAAAGCGCGGAGAGGAGACCGAACGGAACGATCAGCCATCCGGCCAGGGGGATGAGCAGGAGGTTCGCCAGCGATCCGATCCAACTGAACTGATGGAAGTAGAAAAGGGTCAGCGGGGCGGTCCCCAAGGTCGCGCCGAGCGTTGAAAGAAGCATCAGCCGCCCCGGCTCGATCAGATAGACACGGTAGCGCGATCGCTCCCGCTTCGGGATCTCCTCGGGAAAATTCGCCTGCCACCAGGCAAAAGTGAGGGTGATCATCAGGACGGAGAGGAAGGAAAGCTGAAAGGAAAGATCGAAAATCGCCTGAGGGTGAAAGGCGACGATGAGAAGGGCCGCCAGGGAGAGGCTCGTCTTCACGTCGCCGCTCCGATTGATCCAAATAGAAAAGAGGTAGACCCAAATCATGACCAACGAGCGGAGTGTGGCGACCTCTCCCCCCGCTAAAAAGGCATAAAAGGCCACCGGCCCGGCGGTCATCAGGGCCGCCCACTGAGAGGGGATCTTCCAGAGAGAGAGCCGAAGCAGCAGCGGTGTCGGGAGATGAAGGAGGAGCGATCGGGTCAAACCGAAAATCAGGGTGGAGATGAGGGCGAGATGCGAACCCGAGATGGAAAGGATGTGTGTCGTCCCCGAGGCCGAGAAGGCCTCCCGGATCGGCTCGGTCAGGTAGCCGGTCTCGCCGATGATCAGCGCCATCAGGAGAGCGGCCGGCTCCCCCGCCATCGAAGCGAGAATACGCTGTCGAATCCGCTCGCGCCATCCATAGAGCAGTCTGAGCGCCGGATTTCCTCCCTCCCCCACTTTTTGGACCCGGTCGAGACGGGAAACGGTCGCGACCCCGCTCCATCCCTCCCGCTCTCGGTAATCGGCATACGGGAAGGCGCCCGGGGTTCCGAATTGTTGGGGGGGCCGGAGCCGGATCTGCATTTCAAGCCGATCCCCATACTCGAAAGGAACCTCGA
>SCUR01000155.1 GCA_004297235.1 Candidatus Manganitrophaceae bacterium
GCAAGATCGAAATCAAGAAGCGTGAAGAGAGATTCAATCCCTGTTTTGCGGCCCTGAAGGGGCTTATGGGGAACCCGTTCCAAAAGAGCCGTTCGGAAAGATATCTCGCCTGGAGGATGTCGGCCGGATCCTACATGAAGCGGTTTGGACTTCGATACCGGGAGGCCGACCGGATCTCTACCTTCATCTATCAGGTCAACGGAGAAGAGGATACTTCTTTTCTTCGAGCGATGGAGAGCTGGGTTCGGGAGGTCGCTTTGACGAAGGGATCGATCGGCGAGATCCTCGATGCGATCACGATCCTTCGGGTCTGCCTGATCGATCCCGAAAGGATCGGCAGCTGCAGGAGGGCGCGCGCGGAAGTCGATCGTTATGTGAGATCCCGCTATAGCGCTTCCTGACGCCGTGGGCGCAGGAGGAGGGGCTCCTCTTCCTGCGCCTTTTGGAGGTATCCATTTTGCGACACCCCTGTTTGGAAAGATTTTAGGCCTTGTCGCAAAAACAGGTCTGAAGGATGTTTACTGCCATCGGCCGGCATAGAAGTTGCTCTGAGGGGAAAGCATATGCATCAACCAACGGGATAAGAAAAAACAGGAGTCAACCCAATGCAGCAAGATATCAAATACAATCCAAACGGAACGCTTTCAGGCAATGCGCTTCGAGTGCTCGAGAAACGGTATCTGGCGAAGAACGAGGAAGGAGAAGTGATCGAGACCCCGGAGGAACTCTTCCGGCGAGTCGCCCGGAATATCGCACAAGCCGATCGGTTCTATGATCCAGCGGCCGATGTGGAGGGGGTCTCCCAGGAATTTTTTGAAACGCTTTCGGAATTAAGATTTCTTCCGAACTCTCCCACGCTGATGAACGCCGGCCGGGATCTGCAGCAGTTGTCGGCCTGTTTTGTCCTTCCGGTGGAAGATTCGATGGAGGGGATCTTCGACGCGATCAAGCATACGGCGATCATACACAAGACCGGAGGGGGCACCGGCTTCTCCTTCAGCAGGCTTCGGCCGAAGAACGACCTGGTCCGGACCACCGGAGGGGTCGCGTCAGGGCCAATCTCGTTCATGAAGGTCTTCAATCACGCCACGGAAGCGGTCAAGCAGGGAGGAACGCGCCGCGGCGCCAACATGGGAATCCTTCGGGTCGACCATCCAGATATCCTGGAGTTCATCCGCTGCAAGGAGGACACGAAAGAAATCACCAATTTCAATATCTCGGTCGCGGTCACGGACGCGTTTATGGAGGCCTACAGGAAGGGAGAGGATTTCTTGTTGGTCAATCCAAGGACCAAAGAGGTGTTACAGAAAATCTCGGCCCGGGAAGTGATGGATCAGATCGCCCATCAGGCCCATAAAACAGGAGAGCCGGGGATCTTCTTCATCGATCGCGCCAACCAGACCAATCCGACGCCGCAGATTGGGGAGATCGAGGCGACCAATCCCTGTGGGGAGCAACCGCTCCTTCCTTACGAGAGTTGCAACCTGGGGAGCATCAACCTGGAGCGGCATCTGGTTGCAGTCGACACCCTGGAATCAGTGGCGGGTGCGGGCGGTCAATATCGATTCGATTGGGCCGCCCTGGAGAAGAGCGTGAGGACCTCCGTCCACTTCCTGGACAATGTGATCGACATGAACCGCTATCCGATCGAGGAGATCGAAGAGATTACCAAAGCCAACCGGAAGATCGGCCTGGGGGTGATGGGCTTCGCCCGGATGCTCTTCAAGCTGGCGATCCCCTACAACTCAGAGAAAGGGATGGAGACGGCGAAAACGGTCATGAGCTTCATCCGGGAGATCGGCTACGATGAATCGGCCAAGCTGGCCGAGAAGCGCGGGGTCTATCCGAACTGGAAGGGATCTCTGCATGAAAAGCGGGGAGAGAAGGTACGGAACTCTTACGTCACCACAGTGGCGCCGACCGGAACGATCTCGATGATCGCCGACGCCTCCGGAGGGTGTGAGCCGGAATTCTCGCTGATCTGGTACAAGAACGTCATGGGAGGAGATCATCTCGCGTACGTCCTCGACTACTTCATCGAAGTGGCCAAGCGCGAAGGCTTTTGGACCGGTGACCTGTTCGATAAGATCGTGAAGAACAAAGGCGCGGTGCAGGGGATTGATCAGGTCCCCCCGCATTGGCAGCGGGTCTTCGTCACCTCGCATGGGATCTCTCCCGAGTGGCATGTCCGGATGCAAGCGGCCTTTCAGGAGTTCTCCGATTCCGCCGTCAGCAAAACGATCAACCTCCCGTCGACGGCCACATGCGATGCGGTCAAGCAGGCGTATCTGTTGGCTTATGATCTCGGCTGCAAGGGAATCACCGTCTATCGGGACGGGGCCCGGGTGGATCAGGTCATGAATGTCGGAGGTATCCCTCAAAATACCTCCGACAATAGGGAAGTGCCGGCGACAGAAAGTGGAAAAGAGGATCGGATGACGTCGGAGCTTCCCGACCTCATTCCGGAGCTGAGGATCAAGGTCAAGACGAAACGAGGCAATTCCTATGTCCATGTCGGATTCCTGATCCAGGAGGAGGGCATGGCAGAGATCTTCGATATCCTGCGCTCTCAAGGGAGCATCCGGGAGCTTTTTCTTTCCCCCTCGCCGCACGTCAAAAACAGAGAGCTGCTCGATATGGTCTGCCGGCTGGGAAGCAAGCTGCTTCGGGCGGGCTCTCCGATCGAGGATGTTTTGGAGCAGCTGGTGAAATCGAACGATCAGTTCGGCGATATCAGCTCGGACGCCTATGCGTTGGTCAAGGGGCTCACGACGGTGGTCTCTCGTGTGCGGGGAGCGACCACGATGCAGCTGCCATGTCCGGATTGCGGTGTTTCTCCCCTTCGGATGCAGGAAGGGTGTTTTCTATGCGGGAGCTGCTCCTGGTCGAAATGTTAATGGATCGTCATGGAGAGGAAGGCGACCCGCCTCCTCTCCGAAAACATTCATGGGCCGTTAAGCCACCCATCAAAAAGGAGACGGCCTATCGGAGAAACGACCTTGAAAGAGAAACGAGAATCAATCCGTCTTTTGGGGAAATGTCCGCACTGCAAGTCGGGGGGAGAGAAGGGCGACGCCTTTATCGTCGCACTCTACTGGGATGATCGGGATCAGGCCTGGCGGTGCGTCGTCTGCGGATATTTTGAATTGAATTCGGTTGAGTAAAAATCACAAAAGAGGAGATCGATGAAGAAGGGAGACAATCTGTCGATTATTTTGTTTGCTTCGATCTTTTCAGGCGCCTCGGCGCGTTTCAGGCTTTGGATACGACCCGGCAACACTACTCGACCGGCAAGACGGTCTACACAGGATATAACGTCTCGGTATCGATCAGGATATCAAGAATTCACCCGCGTCGTTTGCGGAGGAGTGGTCGGTCGGACAGGAAAATAGGGAGGGGGATGGTCCCGAAAAATGGGATCGCCTAAGGACGCGACCCCTCAGGATAGGGACTTGCCAAATATAGCAACTTTCATTATACTGGATCTAAGATGAGCGAGCGCCGCAGCTATTCCGTTAATATGGTGGTCAATGGTAGAAACATCAATGAGGTCGTCATTGATCCGCACTATGAAGCCAAGCACTCAGACATTGATGACGCTCTAATTCTGGAATTGGTCAAATACTTGGACGGTAGAGAGTTTCTACCGGAAGAGTATGACCGTGAATGGGAGTACTTTATGCTGGATCGGATAGAGCATCAAGGAAAGCTTTATCGCCTGGTCTGGTGCATGCGGGATCACTGCTTGTTCATTGGGGTCATCAACTGCTTTCGGAGGTAATTTATGAAAAGAAGTCGGACTCAGGCGAAATTTCCAGACGAGGGGACTCTTAAAAGGGTCCGCGACAAGCTCTCTGATCCGAACTACGCAGGCGGCAACATCGCTTTGCCTGCGGATGCCTCGGAAGTAGATCGAGCTAAGTATCAACTCTGCCAGTTGATTGCCCGGTATCAGAGAGAGCATGGTCTGCTTCAAAAGAACATTGCCGGCCAAATCGGCATAGATGAGTCACGAATCAGCGATATCCTGCGAGGCAAGATCGAAAGCTTTACCCTGGACCGGCTTGTTGGTTACGCAGAAAAACTGCACCCTGGTCTAAAAATTAAAATCGTCGCAGCCTAACACCGGGCGTCTCTGAGGACGCCTATTATCATAGAGATTCAATTTAAATAGACCCGAAACCTGGGTCGCATCAAAGCCCTTCGGAGAAGCAGTTCTCCCGAGGGCTTTTTTATTTTTGGAAGGAGGTGTTCGATGCATTGTCCGAAATGCCGGGGAATGGCTGGAAGAGAGTTTGTCGCAACGGAACAGGGCAAATGTTTCACGCCCTATTGCGTCAACTGTGGATGGCGACCGACACGAGCCCCCCATCGCAGCTTTCATCGAACCCGCCGGGCCCTGCTCTTTTTTGGAGATCACCATGGAAGAACCGAACCTAAAACGATATCAGCACGGCATCCTTGAGGATGAGAATTTTCGACCGGTTCATCTCTCTCTCGAGGATCAGCTGCTTTTGAAGGCGATCAGTAATGCAGAGTTTCTTGATCTGTTGCGGCGGGAGCATCCGAAAATTTATGACCGGATGCGGGGGAAATTGGAATCGGCCAAGCGGGAACTCATCCGGTTGTACAGAAAGCAGCACAGAAAAGAGCTTTGCAGGGAAGTCCAGCGCCTGGAACTGGACCCGAATGAACCGCTGTCGGCGGATTTGGTTGCACGCCACGACCTCACCTATCAAAAGAGAGTCGCGGAACTGGAGAAACAATTAGATCAAACCATTTGTCCTATTTTTGGTGAGATCAATAAGGAGGCGAATTGAAAAACAATCATCAGAGTGACATCATCCACTTATCGGATGCCGTCGCCGATGGGAAGGCCGATCTGCCGGCCGAGCCCGAATCGGTGTTAGGACATCGCCTGCTGCCCACCTACGCGGGCGTCCTCCGGTCCGGAATCAAAGTTCCATACGAATCAGGGAGGAACGCGCTCTCCACGAAAGAGAGAGCGCGTTATGAAAAGTGGGTTTCAGAGGGGCGCTCTCCGCGCGAGATTGAGAAGGAGATCAAGAAGGATCTGCGGCCGACGAACGTGCCGTACTTCTCGGTTTACCGATCGGAGTGCAAAAACAATTCGGAGCATGCGGATCTGATTCGGGCGCTCTACGGCAACAGCCGGGGAGAGATCCACCGGCTTCGGATTACGCTCATCTCGGATAAGTGGTGGGAGACGATCCCGCATAATTTGATGGCCTTTCGAAAATCGGGTCTCTACTGCTCCTCTGAGCCGATCGGTGGCCAGCTCATTGCGACACGCGATCCCGAGATGGACCAAGATGTGGAGAAGCGGGAAAAGCAGCGGCGGGAATTTAAAAGGAAGAAAGTGACGCTGCCGTGCATCCCCGACGAGTGTCCGATCTATGCGGACAATGGTTGCCGTTTTTCAGGAGTGCTTCACTTCATGATCCTGGGGGTGCCCGGAACCGACGTGTGGCGGCTGCCGACCACTTCCTGGTACTCGGTGAGAGGTATCAAAGAGAAGATCGACATGTTCCAATCGGCGCTCGCAGCGAGGGGGCGGTCTATTGTTGGAATTCCGTTCGAACTCTTCAAATACGAAGCTGAGATCTCGCGTTGGGATCCTGCGAAAGGACGGGTCCGCTCCAAACAGTGGATCATCCGGATCGACTGCCCGGAGTTGCCGTTGGCGGATTTGATCGTCCAGAGCGCCGGCTTCGGATCGATCCAGAAATCGCAAGCCCTCTTGCCGGTAAATGGGACCAATGGCCGAGGATCACAGGATGGGGCACTGCATGTGAGAGGGGCCACGGGAGGATCATCGAATATTCGGATAGCCCAGGAGAAGGGGCGGCCACCAGAAGAGGCCGAGGCGCCTGTGACTGGGGCCACACTTCCCGTTTTGCCGCCTGATCTCTCGGCAGAGGGGAAAGGGACTTCGGAAAAGTCCAACGCGAATACAGATCATGAAAAGGGGGAGAAGGAAACACCCCAAAATAAGCAGGATGGAACACTGGATGTCAAGGAGGAGACGAAGGCTCCTCCCACGTCTCAAGGAAAAGAAGAGAAAGAAAAAGGAAGCACGGAACCGGCGTATCGCCCAGGGGAAGAAACGGTCCCTAGAGAAGAAATGACGCGTGAACAGTTACAGTCGGCGATCCTGAGCGAGGTACATCCGATCGGGAGCGTCCCTTTGAAGACGGTCCGGGATTACCTGAGTTCCGTCGGAAAGAAACATTTCAAGGAGCTGTCGATGGAGGAGGCGAAGGCTCTCCATCGGAAGGTTCTGAGCGCCAAGGCGGAAAGCACCGATGCAACCGGCAAGGGAAGAGCGAAAATTTGTTCGGCTTGTCCGGCGGAGATTGCCGTGGAGGTGGAACAATATTCCTTGAAGCGCTTCCGCCGGCCGCTCTGCCGGAGTTGCCAGGAGAAAGAGAAGGGCTCTCTTCCGAACCAGACGACCCCCCAGCGGAAAGCCCCGGGGCAGGTACCGGATGCCAAATTCTAAAACTTTAAGCGGGAGGCCCCGGATTCACTTCGGGCCTCTTTTTTAGAGGAGGCGCATGGAGCTCAGAACCATTAAATCCATTCCGATCCTGGATGTTGCGGAAAGGTTTGGGCTGAAAATCAGAGGCTGGTCGGCGCACTGTTTCGCGCATCAGCCGGATCGAAATCCCTCTCTTCGATTTAACATCAAGAAGAACACCTTTTGCTGTTATGTCTGCCCGCAAGTCGGCGGGTCGGTGATCGACCTGGTGATGCAGGTATTGAACATCCCTTTTCATGAGGCATTGGAATATCTCTGCGGAAAGGGCGAGACAGAGCGGCGGGAGAGGAAGAGAGCGCCCCATGGCCCCATCATTGGGATGGATAGCCTAGAAAAAGGGGCGGCCACTAGAGAGAGAAACGAGATTCTTCAATCCCTCTTATCCGAAACCCCCTTAGAGAAGGAAGGAATAAGTTACTTGACGGGCAGGGGGATCCACATGGATATTGCGCGGAAGATGGGGGTCGGATTCTTAAGACCGGAAGACTATCGGAATCTCTTTTGGCGGATGAGCAGAAGATTCGGACATAGCCGCTTGAAAGCCGCGGGTCTTACCCGGTTCTATCTCTTCGCGAAAGAGGGCTTAAGCTTTCTGCTCTTTCCGTATCGGCTGGAGGGACGCGTCCATGCCATCAAGGGGCGCTGCCTTCTGACAAAAGCGGAGGCGAAGGAGCGCGGGGTCAGCCGGTTTGTCATGACGGAGAGGGCGCAGATCTTCTACAACCAGGAGATCATGAAAACTACACGGGACCTCTACCTTTGTGAGGGGGAGATCGACACGCTCACACTGCTACAGGAGGGGTATCCCACCGTCGGGATCCCGGGAACCGGGAGCTTCAAGGAGAGCTGGTTCGATCTGTTCATGGGGAAACGCGTTGTGCTCTGCCTGGATTCCGATCCCGCCGGATGTGAGGCGTCGGCCTATTTGGCGGAGGAATTCAGCAAGCGGGGGATCGCGCATCTGAAACTCGATCTTCCGAGTGGAAAAGACGTGAACGAATGTTACCTGGATGCGACGTTACTGCATGTGAAGGAGGGGGACTGTTGCTCAACGATGAACAGAAGGAAGCCGTTTTGACCCGGGATGTCCCGTTATTGATTCTGGCCGGTCCAGGAACCGGGAAGACCGAGACGATCGCACACCGGATCGCCGCATTGATCGGGGAGGGAGAAGATCCCGAGAAAATCCTGGCGATTACCTTTACCAATAAAGCCTCCCAGGCGATGAGAGATCGTGTTCTATCCCTCACCGGGAAGCGCCTCTCCTGGATCCGGACGATCCACGGGACCTGCGCCCAACTACTGAGGAGCCACATACACAAACTCGGATACAACACGGCCTTTAATATCGCCTCGATGGAGTATAGCAATAAGATCCTCAAAGAGGTCATTCACGGAATGGGACTCAACGAGGTTTCGTTGGATCTGTCGGAGATCACAAGAACGATCGCCCGGATCAAGTCCCAGGCCAAACCGGAAGAGCAGCTTGCCTCCGAATCCCACCCGTTCCCGGAGATCTTCAGCGCATATCAAGCGAAGATGCGATCGCAGGGATGTATCGACTTTAACGATCTGGTCTATCTCTGCCTGAAAATATTGAAGGAGGATCCCGCCACCCTGGCGGAGGTGAGGAATCAATGGCGCCACCTGATCATCGATGAAGTACAGGATTGTGATCTGGCCCAATACCAGTTGATCTCGCACTTAGGAAGGGAGCGCGGGATCGCCGCGGTCGGGGACGACGACCAATCGATCTACTCGTTCCGGTCATCGACTCCGGAAGTGATCGCCCTGTTCGTCGCCGATTTCTCTCCGAAGATCATCACGTTGAAGAAGAGCTACCGTCTTCCCCGGGTCTTGCTTACGGCGGCCCGTTCTTTGATCAAGAATAACTTAAGTCGATATGAGAAAGAGCTCTGTTGCGCGCAAGAGTCGGAAGGTCATTTGGAGGTTCGTGGATTCGGGTCTGAATCGGAGGAGGGGGATTTCGTGGCAAAGGAGATTCTTACCCTTCAGGTCAGGGGGGTCCCTTCCAACGAGATCGCCATCCTGGGGAGACGGCATGCGCCGCTTGCGATCGTCGAGGCCTCCCTCAAGCGGTGGAATATTCCCTGCCGGAAGATGGGCGAGCGCTCCTTCTACGATCTGCGGGAGGTGCGCGACATGATGGCTCTGATCACGGCGATCGCGCTACCGGAGAATTCTCCCGCGCTGGAGAGGATTTTCAAATTAGCGCCTGGAATCACCACCCGGTCAATCGATTTACTGGAGGATATCGCGGAACAAAACGAAGTCAGCCTCTTTCGGGCGGCGGAACTGGCGATTGAGCATCAGTATCTGCAGGGAGAAGCTTCTAAAAGTCTGCAAGAGGTGTTGACCCGGCTGGATCAGCTCCGTCCCAGAATGGAGCAATTGTGCATCTCGGATTTGATGAGGGCAGCCGCGAAGGAGTTCGACACCCTCTCTCATCTGCAGAAGATCTCACGAGGTCCTTCAGATTACGAAAAGCGTCTGGGTCATTTAAAAGATCTGGCGCAGATGGCCGATCAATTCGAGCTGTCGTCCGGACCGAGTCTGACGAATTTTATCAACGAGATGGCGATTGCGGCGATCCAGGGCGGGAGTCCGAAGGAGAAAGGCGGTATCCGCCTGATCACCCTTCATGGGGCGAAAGGCCTGGAGTTTCGTGTGGTCTTTCTCATTGGAGCTTTTCAAGGGAATATTCCGCACGTGAAGGGGAATCTGGAGGAAGAGCGACGGCTAATGTATGTGGGGGTGACCCGGGCGAAAGAGCGGCTCTATATCACTCATGCCCGGTACGTCCAGAACGAAGTACGGCAGCGATCGTACTTTGTCGACGAGATGGGACGAATGCTCAGCCCGCGGTCGCAGGTCTGACAAAAAAATAAAAGGGGTGGAGGGACTCGATGACCGGGAATGTTCTGAAAGACATGCACCCGCTTGTCCGGAAAGCCTGGGAGGCTGGATTCAATCCGATCGTCAAGGATCATGATCTGATCGTGTTGGATCCCCTCCCGGTATCGGACCAAGAGGTCCTGGCGAGAGAGGGAATGATTCATGACCTGGAGAGGCGGATACAGGAGAAGAAACAAGACGTTCTTGTTTATCTGAGAAGCCTGGAACAGGTTAAGGTGCTCATTCATAGCAAGCGATTAAACGATAAAGTCTGGATCGTGGGGACGGAAGCGCTCTTGAAAACCATCCCGGATGGGGAGGTGGGGTATTTGCCGGCAGAGGTGTACCGGATTAAGGTGGCGAACTGGTCGGATGAAACATTACAAAAGATCCATCTGACGAAAAAGATTCTGGGAGGCAGCATCCTCCACATTCAACGGAGAGTTGAAGGGAAAGCGCGTCCGAAGAGATAGTCTCTACCTTGCAGTGTCATCAAGTGAAATCCAACAAGGAGATGAAGCTGGATGCAATGGGTCAGAGTGAAGCTGATCAAAGAGGCGCGGCCTGTGTGGGCGACCCGGATCAGAGATAGAGAAGATGTTCATACGATGCTCAAGCGCTACTACCGCTTTCATGATCGCGAGGAAGCGCTGATCATCTGTTTGGATAACAAGAATGCGCCGACGCATATTCATTCTTTGTCGGTCGGCAGCATCAATCAATGCATCATTCAGCCCCAGATCGTGTTCAGGGTCGCGCTGCTTGCGGCCGCGCCGCAAATCATCCTGGTCCACAATCACCCTTCAGAGGATCCGACCCCCTCGAAGGAGGATCGACAAATTACCGAGCGGCTCGTGAGAGCAGGGGAGCTGATGGGGATCAGGCTGATCGATTCCCTGATCGTAGGGGGAAACCGGATCGAATCAATCCTGTAGAAATAAAGCGCCATAAATAACCAAGACATCCAAGGAGGTCCTGTGGAGTTTGTTCCCACAGGGCCTCTGCTTTTTATCGGTACGAATAACAGGAGGAAGAGGCTTATGCCTGAGTTCAAATCATATCTTCGCGCGGGGTATCCCGCATTGTATGTCCGGACTGTGGAGCCTGACCGGGCCCGGGAGACGCTCAGCAAGGAAGCGTTGGAAGTGGAGGGGATGGCGGTCTGCTGGGATGTCATTTCCGGAATCAAAGACATGAACGGGCAGTGTATTTCGGAGAATTCCGATCCGTTATCGCCGCTGACGTGGCTGAAGGAGGCATCCGAGAATACGATCCTCTTTCTGTGGAACTTTCACAAATTCCTGAATTCCGTCGAAGTGATTCAGGCCATCCAGAACGGCATCCATGAATGGAAAGGAGAGGGAAAATCGCTTGTCGTGCTGGCTCCGCAGGTTCAGATTCCGGTGGAGCTCGATCGGATCTTTACGGTGATCGAGTTCTCGCTCCCGAATCGAGAAACAATCCAAAGCATTCTCTCGGACGTGGTCGGATCTTCCGGGCTTTTGATGCCGGAACACGCGGAGGCGTTGTTGGATGCGGCCACCGGCCTGACCACGTTCGAGGCGGAGAACGTTTTCGCCCTCTCGGCGATCAATCCCAAGCCGTTCTCATGCTCGGTTGTATCGACGCAGAAGGCGCAGATGGTGATGAAGAACGCCTCGCTTGAGATTTTCTACGCAGCCGATCGGTTCGACACCCTGGGGGGATTGGACCGGCTGAAGGAGTTTGCCTTGAAGATCGCAGGCTCCCTCCTGGCGCGGGGGCTGCTTCTGCTGGGCGTGCCCGGATGCGGCAAAAGCCATTTTGCCAAGGTCTTGGGTGGAGAGCTCTCGATTCCGACGCTCTCTCTGGATTTCGGCCGGCTCTTCGGATCGTTGGTGGGAGAGTCGGAGGAGCGAATGCGACAGGCGTTGTCAGTCGCCGACGCCATGGCGCCGTGCATCCTCATGCTCGATGAGATCGACAAAGGATTGTCGGGCGCGAATTCTTCTCATCAGTCGGATGGCGGGGTCGGATCGCGGATCTTCGGAACGTTTTTGACCTGGCTGAATGACCACACAACCCAGGTGTTCGTGGTGGCGACGACAAATAATATCGCGCATCTTCCCCCGGAATTTCTTCGGGCGGAGCGATGGGACGCCATCTTCTTCGTCGATCTTCCCACCCCGGAGGAGAGAGAGGCGATTCTGAAGATCCACGCGGCGGAATACGGGATTGAGCCGGTGGGTGTACCGGATCTGTCCGCCTGGTCGGGGGCGGAGATCCGATCGCTCTGTCGGATCGCCGCGA
>SCUR01000156.1 GCA_004297235.1 Candidatus Manganitrophaceae bacterium
CGACATATGGGCCAAGAGGCGCAGCTCGATCTGGTTGTAGTCGGCGGAGAGGAGTTGATAGCCCGGCTCGGCGATGAAGGCCTGCCGGATGCGCCGCCCAAGCTCCCCCTTAATCGGGATGTTCTGGAGGTTCGGATCCTTGGAGGAGAGACGGCCGGTGGCGGCGATCGTCTGATTGAGCTGTGTGTGGACCCGGCCGGTCTCGGGATGGATCAATTTGGGAAGGGCGTCGACATAGGTCGATTTGAGCTTCATGAGCTGCCGGCTGTTTAAGATCTCCGCCGGCAGTTCGTGACGGACCGCGAGCTGAGTGAGAACTTCTTCATCGGTCGAGTAGCCGGTCTTGGTCTTTCGGATCGGCGGGAGGCCGAGCTTCACAAAGAGGATCTCGGCCAGCTGTTTGGGAGAGCCGATGTTGAACTCCTCTCCGGCCAGCCTATAGATCCGCTCGGTCAGCTCGGCGAGCTTCGTATCCAACTCCTTCGAAATTTCCGACAGCAGATCGGCATCGATCTTCACCCCGTTGCGCTCGATCTCGGCCAGCACCGGGATCAGCGGCATCTCCAGATCGTTGAAAAGCGGGGTGAGCCCCTGCCCATCCAAAAGAGACGGAAGCAGGTCGGCCAGCTTGAGAACGGCATCGGCCCGCTGGCAAAGATAAGGGGCGATCCGCGAAGGCTGCGCTTCGATAAGAGGATGCGCTTTCGCCTCCTTGTCCCCGCCAGCCGCCTCGGTGGCGGTGGTCAGCCGCTCTTTGAGGTATTCGAAGGCGACCGTCTCCAGCGTGTGATCGCGGCGTCCGGGGTTCAGAAGGTACGAGGCGATCATCGTATCGAAGGAGGCGTTTCGAAGGACGATCCCGCGTCGGCCCAAGACAATCTCGGCCAACTTCAGATCATGCCCGACCTTGGTGATCGACGCCGACTCCAAGACCGCCTTGATCTCCGGCGGGAGCTGCTTTCGATCCTCCAGCGGGATGTAAAAGGCCTCCCCTTTCTCCGGGCAGAAAGCGATTCCGACCCACTCGGCCCGCATCGGCTCCTCGGAAGTGAGGAGCATGTCGACGGCGACCCGCGCTTTCTTTTGAATGGCGTCGATCTCTTTTCCCGCCTCGGTGGGAAGAAGAATCCGGTACCCATCGGCCATCGTCGGCGGCGGGAGGGTCAGCCCCTTGAGGATGTTGGAGAACTCCATCTCATTGCAGAGGGGGATCAGTTTTTCGAAGTCGGGAGACTGCATCCGGAACCGCTCCGGATCGAAGTCGATCGGGCAGTCGGTCTCGATGAGCGCGAGCGAGCGGGAAAGGCGCGCGGTTTCTTTTTCGGCTTCGAGCGTCTGCCGCAGCTTCGGTTTCTTCACCTGATCGAGATTCGCCAAGAGGTTCTCGATCGTTCCGAACTGCTGGATCAACTGGACCGCCGTCTTCTCCCCCACGCCGTTGACGCCGGGGATGTTGTCGACCGAATCGCCCATCAATCCCATGATCTCGACGACCTGCGCCGGCGTCGTCCCGAACTTTTCCAAAATCTCCTTCTCGGTGTACGTCTTCTCCTTCATCGTGTCGTAGACCGAGATGCCGGGCGAGATCAGCTGGAACATATCCTTGTCGCCGGTCACGACGACGACCTTCAACCCCTTCGCCTCTCCTTTTCGAGCGAGCGTCCCGATGAGATCGTCGGCCTCGACGCCGTCTCCCAGGATCACCGGAATCCGAAATGCTTCCACCATCCGGTGGATGTAGGGGAGCTGAAGCGCGAGCGGATCGGGCATCTCGGGGCGGTGCACTTTATAATCTTGATACGCGGTGTGACGGAAGGTGGGACCCTTCGTGTCGAAAGCGATGGCGAGGTAGTCCGGTTTTTTGTCTTTGATGATCTTGAGGAGCATCTGGGTGAAGCCGTAGACGGCGTTGGTCGGGAGGCCTGTCGAGGTGGAGAGCTCCCGGATTGCAAAATAAGCCCGATAGACATAGGAGCTTCCGTCGATGATATAAAATGTCTGCTTTGCCATTCAATTCCTTGAGAAAAAGTTCCACCCATCTTACAACGCCGGGGGAAAGGAGTCAATTTGAGCGGCCCCCTCGGTAGTGTCCTAATTTAATCATAGAGATTGTTCAAAGAACTAAGGACAATTGGAATGGGGCTTCGCCCCAAGCCCCACGACGGGGGATGCTTGCCCACCCCCCTTTCGATTCCCAGGGCAGCGGGGGGACACCCCCCAGCTCCCCCACGGTCGCAACTCGCTCAACCACGAGAGAACATCGTGGATTGCGCTTCGGCAGGCGACCTGATTTGGTAGGTGAAACGTCTATCAAAGTACGCGGGTATATCGCGTCCGCAGGCCGCACACGCGCAACCTCTTTGCTCTTTTATTTAAAACCTAACCAAGCCTGCGCGCTTTTGGAGGGACTGTCCTGAGTCGTTCACGCACTCCTGCGTTCCTTCTGTACAGACGTTTCACCTACCTTACAAGGTCGACTGTCTGAAGCACAATCACAGGGCTCTTCTGTGAGTGTGCGAGTTTCGACCGTGGGGTCCAGGGGTTCACCCCGGCGCCCGGGGAAGCCGGAGGGGCCGCGGCGTGGCGGCCCCACGGTGGGGTTTGGGGCAACGCC
>SCUR01000157.1 GCA_004297235.1 Candidatus Manganitrophaceae bacterium
CGATCCCGATCGGTTTCAAATCGCTGTCGACGATGGGGACGCTCCCGAAATTGCCGGTGGTGATGGCCGCCGCAATCGATTGCGCTTTCACCGACTTCGCGAAGTAGATCACGTCCTGCTGCATGAACTGCGCTGCGGTCAATGTGCTGAAGTCTATCTCGCCCACCAAAAAATCGATCCGTCTCATCTGATTTCTCCTAAACTATAGATTGGTGAGAGTGCAGGGTCCCTATTCCTCAATGATTCCTTTTTAATGATTCTTTTTCTTGAAATTTCCTGATGACGCTCCATAAAATGGAGCGTTCTTCATTTCCGCTTGGGATTTTCCGAGCCGGTATCTATCCCAGACACAAAGTAATTATGCCATAGAAGTGAAAAACGGGCCACATAGGGAGTTCATGAAAAAGGCTAGGGGTATCTTCTGGCTCTTTGCCGAAGTGGAGACCTCGAAGGTCTCGTTCGGAAAACACTCATTTTTCGAGAGGACGACGAGACCGGATCGGGTACGGTGAAGCGGGGAGTTCACGCGGCCTAACCGATGCGTCCTGATCCGGTCGTCTTGAACGATCGTCCGAAGGAGGCGGTCGGTTCACATCCACCAAACTTTATCCGGCACCTGCGATTGGAGATAGCCATGGAGCAGGTCCCGGCGCGCAACCATGCCGACTAGTTTCCCCTCCTCGTCGACCACCGGCACCCGGATCAGATGCTTATCTTCCAACACTTTCATCACATCTCCTGCTTTGTTCTCGATTGAAACCGTCACCGGCGGATGGCTCATGACCTCCTCCGCGCTGATCTCATTAAGAGAGATTCCCTGCCGCATCGCCTTGAGCAGATCGTATTCGCTGACAATCCCGACCGGTCTCATCTCGCTGTTTATGATCGGGACGCTTCCGAAGTTGCCGGTCGTGAGCGCCGCTGCGATCGATTGCGCTTTGACCGATTTTGTAAAATAAACCACGTCCTGTTGCATAAATTGCCCGGCGGTCATTGTGCTGAAATCTCTCTGTCCGACAAGGAAATCGACACGTCTCATTCTTCATCCTCCTTTGAATACTTATTTCGGAGACGGCATGTTTGCAGTCTCCTTTACTGTTTTGAGGAACCAGGCGGGTGCGGCCGGAACACCACCGTTTTTATGAGTTCTGGGGATACAGATTAGGAGGAATCGCCGATTGAGTCTATTCCGATCCTGAGTGAAAGCGAACGCCAAAAACGATTATGCCATAGAAGCGGTGAAACGGCTATTCGCCGGAGGAGCTAATCCATTCGGACTATTCTTAGGAGGGGACAATCCGGGTTGGAATACGAAGCGAATGGATAAACTGCACGCGGTGTGCCCATCAGCAGGGGAACCAAGAGAAAGATGGGGTGTTGGCGGATATTGTTTCGTAGGGATTGACACGAGCCCCTGCTTCATGGAAGAATCAACCGCTTTCGAACTTCCAGGCAGCATCCGTATCTATAGATCGTCCGAAGCGTCTTCGGACCATCAGAGTTAATTAAGGAGGAACATTACCATCCATGGTTTTAATTCTGCAACCCGACGTTGAAGAGAAGAGCGCGGCTTTCCAGGAGACCTGGGCCTATCTGGCCAGCCTCCCCAACATTCGCATCCAAAAGCATATTGTTCAGGGCAATGCGCAGCGACTCACGGAGATCTACCTGATCGGCGATACCTCCAAGCTCGACCGGGAGGTGATTGCGGCCCTGCCGGGGGTGGAGCGGGTGGTACGCATCTCGGAGGAGTACCGCATCTTGGGGAGACATAAGGATGAGCGCCGGGCCATCGGCTTCGATTATAACGGCATCCGGTTCGATCAGGACACCCTCCACATTTTTGCCGGGCTCTGCGCCATCGATACGCGGGAAAATGTCGAGGCGGCGATGAAGGCGCTCGCCGCACACGGTCAGGTCTGCACGCGGATGGGGGCGTACAAGCCGCGCACCAATCCTTATTCGTTCCAGGGTTACGGAAAAGAGTGCCTGCCGTATACGTTCGAACTGGCCGGGAAGTACGGCATCAAAGTAATCGCGATGGAGGTCACGCACGAGAACCATGTCGATGAGATCGATGCCTGTCTCGAGCAGACCGGCCGGCCGACGGGGGTGATGCTGCAGATCGGCACGCGCAACACTCAGAATTTCGAGCTCCTCAAGGCCATCGGTCGGCAGACGAAATATCCTGTTTTGCTGAAGCGCGGCTATGGCATTCCGCTCACCGAATCGCTCAACGCCGCCGAGTACCTGGCGAGCGAGGGGAATGCGAACGTGATCTTCTGCCTGCGCGGGATGCACAGCTCCTTCGGCGCGCCGCATCGTAACCTGGTCGATTTTGCTCAGATTCCGGTGG
>SCUR01000158.1 GCA_004297235.1 Candidatus Manganitrophaceae bacterium
GCCGGATCCTTTACCGAAGGAATCCTTTTCGCCGAGAGTTGGGAGAAGGCCGAGGCGCTTTACAAGAAAGTTCAGACGGTCCTTCGCGGGGAGGAGGGAGAGGATGAGATGGGGAAAATCATCAAGGAAGAGACGATGGAAGACTACTAAACTTCAGTTGCGGAATGCGGAGTAGAAACGGAAGATCCGCCGCGCTCGTTTTGGGAGTGTCCCATTGACCCATCGCGCGACTTATCCGCCCCTTGCTTCTTTTTCTCCTCGGATGCTAACCTTGAAGTAATCTCCGGTTTGTTCAATTTGACATCGACGCGGCTCGCTTATATAGTAGCGGTCATGCCGAAAACAGACCTTTACTACATGCAGCGGGCGCTTCGCCTGGCCCGAAAGGGACGGGGGAAGACCTCTCCCAACCCGATGGTCGGGGCGGTCGTCGTGAAAAACGGCGCCGTCGTCGGCGAAGGATTTCATCCCGGTCCGGGCGCCCCCCACGCCGAGGCGATCGCCCTCTCAAAAGCGGGCAAACGGGCCAAGGGGGCGACCCTCTACACCAATCTGGAGCCTTGCTGCCACACCGAGAAGCGGACTCCCCCTTGTATAGAGGCGATTCTCGAGAGCGGGATTCGAAGGGTGGTTGCCGCCATGACCGACCCGAATCCGCTCGTCGCCGGACGGGGCTTCGACCTGCTTCGCAAGGCCGGGGTGGAGGTGAGGGAGGGGGTCCTCCGCGAAGAGGCCGAGCGGCTGAACGAGATCTTCATCAAATACATCACCACCCAGAAACCGTTCGTGATTCTCAAAGCGGCGACGACCCTCGACGGTCGAATCGCCACCGCCACAGGATCGTCTCGTTGGATTACCGGAGAGGCGGCGCGAGGGGAAGTCCATCGTCTCCGCTCGGAGGTCGATGCGGTCCTCGTCGGGATCGGCACCGTTCTGGCCGATGATCCGATGTTGACGGCGCGGCGCCCGGGAATGAAAAACCCGACCCGAATCGTCCTCGATCCTCATCTCAAGATCCCGCTGAAAGCCAAGCTGGTGGCCTCCGTTTCGGAGGCGACGACCCTTCTGGTCACGACCGCTTCGGCCCCGTCCGAAAAAATCCGGACGTTGGAGAAGCGCGGGGTCCGGGTGGCGCTTCTTCCCCACGCAAAGGGGAAGATCTCCTTCGAGCTTCTGTTCGAGCGGCTGGGGAAGGAGGGGATCACCAGCGTGCTGATCGAAGGGGGAGGAATCGTGAATGGGATGGCGCTTCGCGCCGGGGTGGTCGACAAAGCGATCTTCTACGTCGCTCCCAAGCTTCTCTGCGGGGAGGATGCCCGAAGCGCCGTGGCGGGGAAGTCGGTTCCGTCCCTCGACGACGCTCTGATCCTGGAAGAGGTCCGGATCCGGAAAGTCGGCGGAGATCTTTGTATTGAAGGGTATCTGCAAAAGCGCGGAACAGGAGGTGGTTCATGAGTTCGATCCGAATTTTCTTTCTCTTCTTCATCCTCTGCTCTGCCTGTGTTCCGGCTCGGCAGGTTCCCCCGTCCGCTTCGACCGAGGCGGCCTCTTCGACCGATCCCGCTTCTCGAGGCGAGCTGAATCTTTTGGTCCAGCAATATCTGGCGTCGGCCGATCCGAAGCAATCGGAGACGCTGCTCAACGAAATTCAAGGCCAAAAGGGGGTCACCGTCGAGAAGGTCGAGCAGGCGATTCAAGCCGGCCTCTACCCCCCGCAGCCGAAGGTCGGGGCGCTTCATCTCGATCTTGAGATCGAAGGAGAGCCGGCCGATTACGCCCTCTACGTTCCCGAGACGTACGATCCGGCCGCGGCTTACCCGCTGATCGTCTGCCTTCACGGCGCCGGTTTCACCGGGGACAGTTATCTGGAGCGCTGGCAGCCCCGCCTCGGTGAAAAGTCGATTTTGGCTTGTCCGACGATGATGAACGGCGCGTGGTGGACCCCCGGCGGGGAGGCGCTGGTCATGGCGGTGATCCATGAGGTTCAATCGAAATACCGCATCGACCCGAACCGGATTTATCTGACGGGGATGTCGAACGGCGGAATCGGGACCTATCTCATCGGAATCTTCCATGCCGATCGTTTTGCCGCGATCGCCCCGATGGCGTCCGGGATTCCCGATGAGATCTTTCCCTTTCTCCTCAACTTTTCTTCGACCGGAATCTATATCATCCACGGCGCCAAGGATGAGGTGATGCCGGTGATCCTTTCCCGCAAGATCAGCGAATATTTGAAAGAGCACCAGGTCCCGTACATCTATCGAGAGCACGACCGCCTGCACCCGATGGCGGGAGGCCACTTCTTCCCGAAAGAAGAGCTGCCGGAGCTGGTCGCTTGGTTTGAAAAGCAGCGGCGGCAACCCTATCCCACCCGGGTGGTCGCGGTCCGGGATTCGGAGCACCTCGATCCGCTTTATTGGACCGAGATCAATCAGACCCGCGGCGAGGTGGCGAGCGTCTTCGGATCGATTTTCAATCAAGAAGAGGCGGAGCGGGTGAAAGGGGGAGACTTCCCTTCGCTGACCGCCGAGATCAAAGAGAACCGGATCGATGTGAAGAGCGAGCGGGTGGAGAAGTACACCCTCTTTTTCAATCGGTGGCTGGTCGATTTTTCAAAGCCGGTGGTCGTCTATACCAACGGCCAAAAGAGCTTCGAGGGCAAGCTGTCGGAAGAAATCGCTCCTCTTTTGAAAGAGACCAAACGGAGAGACGATCCCGGCGCGCTCTATACGGCGGCGGTGACGATCAATGTAAAGTCTAAGTGACGTGAGGCGTTAGGCGTGAGGCGTAAGGGGTAAAAGATAAAGAATCAGATCTTTTGCCTTTACCCCTCACGCCTCACGTCACCTTCTTTGTCGCCTCACGGCCTTGAACGCCTTACGTGTTTTGGAGTTCGCATGTTTACCGGCATCATCGAAGAAATGGGGGTCGTCAAGGGGATCGATCGGAATCTTCAGTCGATCCGGTTGACGCTTTTGGCAAAGACCGTCCTCGAGGAGCTTGAGATCGGAGACAGCGTGACGATCAACGGGGTCTGCACCACGGCCGCCGCGTTGGTCGAGAGCGGGTTCACGGTCGATCTTTCTCCGGAGACGGCGCGGGTGACCACCCTCGGGGGTCTGAAAGTGGGCGATCCGGTGAACCTGGAGCGGGCGATGCGGATCATGGATCGGATCGGAGGCCATCTGGTCTCGGGGCATGTCGAGGGGATGGGGGTGATCCGTGAGCGCAAACAGGAGGAGAATGCGATCGTCCTTACCCTCGAAGCGCCGGCGGAGATTTTAAAGTACTGCATCCAAAAAGGATCGATCGCCGTCGACGGCGTCAGCCTGACGATCAACGGTCTGACCGATCGGGGCCTGACCGTCTCGATCATTCCCCATACCGCCAAGGTGACGACGCTGGGGCTGAAGCAGATCGGCTCCCCGGTGAATCTGGAGAGCGATCTGATCGGCAAATATGTCGAGCGACTTCTGAATCCTGAAATGAGGAATAAGATCGGCGGGGGGTAGGGTCGGGCTATTCCTCTTCGTCCTCTTTCGATCCGTGTCTCGGATCGGTGAATCCGAGGGCATCCATTTTATACTTCAATTGCCGCCGCGAAATGCCGAGCATCTGCGCGGCGCGCGTCTGAACGTGGCGGCTCTTCCGAAGCGCCTCTGAGATCATCTGCCGTTCCAGGCGCGCCACCGCCTCCTCCAGCGCCAGCTCTCCCAAAAGAAATGTCTGATACGGATCGGCCTGATTCGATCTCTTCCGAAGCGTCGACGGGATGTCTTTCACTTCAAGCCGGTCGCCGGAAGAAAGGGTCACCATCTGTGCGACCAGATTTTCCATCTCCCGGGCATTTCCCGGCCAATCGTACTGGCAGAGAACCTCCATCGCTTCCGAAGTGATCGACTTCGGCGGAAGGTGTTCCTCCCGGATTTTTTTATCGAGGAAATGCTTGACCAAAAGGGGAATGTCCTCCCTCCGCTTTCGGAGCGGCTGCAAGACGATCGGGATGACGTTGATCCGATAGTAGAGATCTTCTCGAAAGCGTCCTTTTCGGATCTCTTCTTCCAGATCCTTGTTGGTGGCGGCGATGACGCGGACGTCGGACTCGATCAGCTCCGATCCGCCGATCCGCATGAATTTTCGCTCTTCCAAGGCGCGAAGGATCTTGGCTTGGCACGGGGGAGAGAGCTCGGCCACCTCGTCGAGGAAGAGCGTTCCCCGGTGCGCCTGCTCGAACCGCCCGATCCGGCGGCTCTGCGCGTCGGTGAAGGCCCCCCGCTCATGGCCGAAGAGCTCGGTTTCCAGAAGGGTCTCCGGGATCGCGGCGCAGTTGATCGCGATGAACGGCGCATTCTTCCGGCCGCTGTTGTAGTGGAGGGCTTTTGCGACCAGCTCTTTTCCGGTGCCGCTTTCGCCCAAGATGAGGACGGTGGATTTGGTGTCGGCGACATGTTTGATCTTCTCGAAGAGCTCCTGCATCGGCCGGCTGTTTCCGATGATGTTCTCATACCCGTACCGCTTGGAGATTTCCGTCCGAAGGGCCTGAACCTCTTTTTCCATCTCCCGGTTGGAGAGTGTTTTCGCCAACAGCCACGTGAGCTCTTCCAGGTCGAAGGGCTTGGTCAGATAATCGTCGGCGCCCGCCTTGATCGCCTCCACGGCGGTCTTGATCATCCGGGTGGCGGTGAGCATGATGATCGGGATTTTTGCATCGATCTCGCGCAGGCGCTTGAGCGCGGTCATTCCATCCATTTCCGGCATAATGAGATCGAGAAGGATCAGATCGGGAGAGACCTCTCGGAAGCGCTGCAAGCCCTCCGCGCCGTTCGAGGCAAAAAGAAGGACGTACTCTTTCTTGAGGATATTCCGAATGGATTCCTGAACGCTGCGCTCGTCGTCAATGACAAGAATCTTTTTCATCCTGCGCGGGGGTCCCGGGGAGCCCGACCTCTTCCTCTGCCAATGAGACTGGATGTTGATCTGGGGAGTTGAAGATGTTGCTTCGACCGGATGCCTTTTCTTCGGGCCGGATCCGGGGAGGGATCATTCCTGTTTAGCGATAACCGATCAAGATCACCGTGATGTTGTCCTCGCCCCCCTTTTCCTTGGCCTTTTCCACCAAACTGCTGCAAGCCTTTTCGAGATTGTCCCCCGTCTTCGACAGGATGGCGTTCATCTCTTCAAAGGTGAGCTTGTTGCTGAGGCCGTCGGAGCAGAGCAGCAGCGTGTCGCCCGATTCCGGGCTGCGCCGGAGGGTCTCCACCTCCACCGCGGGACTGGTGCCGAGGGCGCGGCTGATCACATGTTTGAGGGGATGGCGCTCCGCCGCTTCCGGGGTGAGGAGACCCTTTCGGACATACTCGTTCACCAACGAGTGATCTTGCGTCAGCTGCTGTATTTTATTTTGGTGATGCAGGTAGACGCGGCTGTCGCCCACAAAGCCGATCAGCACCTGCTCCGGCCGAGCGAGGACGGTGACCACGGTCGTTCCCATGCCGTTCAGAGCGGGATCTTTTTCGCCGGCTTCGTGGATTTTCTGGTTTGCGAAGTTGACGGCCCGGGCCAGCTTCATCTCCTCTGTCTGTTCGGTGATTTCCGGAGAAGAGAAGAATTCTTTAATCAGCTGGACCGCCATTCTGCTGGCGACTTCTCCCGCCGCATGGCCCCCCATTCCGTCGGCGACAATGTAAAGATGGAGCTCGGGGGAGAGTCCTAAGCTGTCCTCGTTGGATCGTCGGACGCATCCCACATCGGTTAACCCTGCGGCCATGACCTTCATTCGTCGGGAGTCCTCATTCGCTTCGGTTGTCTATGTGAGGTTTGATGTAGAAACGATTCAGCTAACTTCATTTTATAAGATAGGTGCCATTTTGTCCACCACCGTTTTGAACGACAAGAGAGAAGAGCGACTTCCTTCAGACCGGTACTATATCGGATGCAAGCCGATCTTGCAAGCGCGCTCACTGATGGAGGGGAGGAGGGGGGCCGGTTCTTCTTTTTTCATCAACGGGCGCGCACTGAAGAATTTCTTGACATGGATCTGCTAAATTACGTAAAGTCACGGAATCGTTCTCCCGACGCCTCTCTGGGAATCGATCGACGAACCGCCTGTTTTCGAATCATTCGGTTCACCGGACCGGAGGGTCTGATGAATATCGTTTACTTCGATCTTGAAACACAAAAAAGCGCGGAGGAGGTCGGCGGCTGGGAGAACAAGCACCGCATGGGGTTCTCCTTCGCGGTGACCTATTCGACGCGGGAGGAGCGGTTCCGGGGATATGAGGAGGAGGATATCCCGGAATTGATTTCCGAGCTGCGCGCCGCCGATTGCGTCGTCGGATACAATGTTCTCGGCTTCGATTATTCGGTCCTTTCTCCCTATACCGACGTCGATCTTTCCAAGCTCCCCACCCTCGACCTCATGGTCTCTCTTCACCCGGTCCTCGGGTTTCGCCCAAAGCTCGACAGCCTGGCCGCGGCGACCCTCCAGTCTGGAAAGACGGCCGACGGTCTCAAGGCGATCCAATGGTTCCGCGAAGGGAATTTCGCCAGCATCGCGCTCTACTGCAAAGAGGATGTCCGCATCACGCGGGATCTGCACCTGTTCGGCTGCCGGAATGGATTCATCTACTACAAGAACCGATCGAATCAATCGACGCGGGTGAATGTCGCCTGGTCGATCGATCGTTGAGACGGCCTGCCGCCGCAGGCTCGATGAAGGGATGATCTCGTCCGCCCGATTCCCCCGCCGATTTCTTTCTTTTTGATTTCCGTTTATGTTATATTGAATTAACTTCTTTCCCGAACTCCCTCTGGTGTGAGATCCCCGTCATGTCGATCGGCTGGTCCATCGTCCTTTTGATTGCCGTCCTCTTTGCGCTCATTATTTTAATCCCCTTCTACTTTGTCGTCGATTCCCGGGAAAAGCGCTTTTCCGTCCGATGGCTTCTCTTCAGCGCGGCATTCCGTTTTTCAGACAAGCGTCTGGAGATCGGATTGGCCGGTATGCGGTTTCGAAGGAAAAAGAAGCCGAGCCCCGCTCCTTCCACTCCGGCCCCCGAAGAAAAAGCGATCGAAGAAGAAAAAGAAGAGGAGCGCCCCTCCTCCCTCTCCATTCTATTCTCTCGCCGGTCCCTGGTGATCCTTCTGGCCGAGCTTTCCGTCCGCTATGCGCTCGATCTGCTGCGCTCCTTTTCGATCAGGCATCTCTCGCTCGATCTCTCGTTCGATGATCCGACGATTAATGGGATCTGTTACGGCGCTTTTCAGGGGATTCGGATCAAGCGGGTTCATCTCGGGGTGAACTTCTGGGGCGAGAATCGCTTCGTCGGGCAATTCGCGCTTCCATTATATCGACTCATCATTCCGACCCTTCGGCTTCTTTTTCGATTGCCCTATCTTGAGATCTATCGTCTCTTTCGAGAAGTTCGGCATCCAGGTTCCGTCAGAAAAGAGGAGGTTTCAGCATGAGTATCGCGGAAGATTTGATGAAGACACTCTTGGAGCAACTCAAGACGATCGCCAATACGGAGACGATTATCGGCGATGCGTTTCAGGCGGGGAATGTCTCAATCATTCCGGTTTCCCGGATTTCGATGGGGATCGGCGTCGGCGGCGGCGGACAGAGCCAGCAGGGGGAAGGGGTCGGCGGCGGAGGGGGCGTGAAGGTGGAGCCGATCGCGTTTCTCGTGATCAAGGATCATAACGTCTCTTTGCTGAACGTCGGCCGGGGAAAAGGACTCGATGCCCTTTATGAGAAAATTCCCGAGTTGATCGATAAAGTCGTCGAGAAGGTTTCACAAAAGACCGCCCGGCCCGAGGCCGAGGAGCGGGTGGAGAGACCGAGCCCCGGCGCCCCGGGCTTTACACCGGGATTGCAAACGCCTTAAAAGAAGAAAACACGTGAGGCGTTAGGCGTGAAGCGTAAGTTCAAAAGATTTAAATCCTTTGCCTTTACCCCCTTACGCCTGACGCTTCACGCCGAACGTTTTTAGGATCTTCATGATTAAATACCCCAACTTTGATCCGGTTTTTATCCGGATCGGTCCGCTTGCTTTTCGATGGTACGGGTTGATGTATGCCCTCTCTTTCATCGCCGGGATTTTCGTCATTCGCACCGCGGCGGTCCGGAAGGGGCTGAAGATCACCCAGGAAGAAATTTCCGATCTGATGCTCTATGCGGCGATCGGGGTCATCTTGGGAGGGCGGCTCGGATATGTGCTCTTCTATAATCCCGGTTTCTATTTCGAAAACCCTTCCAAAATAATCGCCGTCTGGGAAGGGGGGATGTCGTTTCACGGCGGATTGATCGGCGTCCTGGTGGCGGGATATCTCTTCTGCAAACGATACGGCTACTCGTTCTATGAAGTGGCCGATGTCGCCATCCTGGCCGTGCCGATCGGCCTGGGGCTGGGACGAATCGGGAACTTCATCAACGGCGAGCTGTACGGCCGGCCGACCGATGTTCCCTGGTGCATGGTCTTCCCGCAGGGGGGAGAGGTCTGCCGCCATCCCTCTCAGCTTTATCAAGCCGGTTTGGAAGGGGTGGTTCTCTTTTTGATCCTTTGGGCCCTTTCTCACCGGAGCCTGCCGCGCGGGGTCGTCTTCTGGTCTTTCTTTCTCTTTTATGGTCTCTTCCGTTTTATCGCTGAGTTTTTCCGCCAGCCCGATCCGCAGCTGGGATTTGTCCTCGGCCCCTTCTCGATGGGACAGCTCCTCAGCCTCCCGATGTTGATTCTCGGCGCGGTGATGGTCGCGGGCCGGCTGAAGGCGGGAGACCGGCCGCCGCACCGGTCCGCTTCAGGGAAAAGATGAAGAGCGATCGGTCGATTCGAACGAATGAAACGGCGCTGGTGAAATTTGCCGTCCAGGGGACGGTGATGTACCCGCGCAGCTACGGCTGGGAGATCTCCCGGACCGGCCAAGGGGTGATGCTGCCGAGCGTCGGCGGGATCACCTACAACGTGAAGGTGGGCGATTCGGTCTTCGGGCTGGCCGGCGATCATATCGAGCCGGGGGTCTCGCTCACGAGCGATCCGACCAAGCTGGCCCAAGATCCGAATCGAGGCTTCAATGTTTTTTCCTGTGTTGGAAATGACGCGGTGATCCTCTCCGGCGATGCCAAAGGGGAGAAGGGGACCGTCACCGGCCATCACGGCGGGGTGGAGCATGTCCTGGCCGATTTCTCCGATGCGACCCTTGAAAAGCTGACCCAGGACGACAAGGTTCTCATCCGCGCGTTCGGCCAGGGATTGCGCCTCCTCGACTACCCCGACGTTTACTGCTTCAGTCTCGACCCGGCGCTCTTCTGGAGCATGGGGGTTCGGCCGGCCGGTGAAGGGCGATTGGAGGTCCCCGTGGCCGCGATTGTTCCCGGCAAGCTGATGGGGTCCGGGCTGGGCCACAGCGATATCTTCAAAGGGGATTACGATATCCAGACGAGCGACCCGGCCGCGATTCGGGAGCATCAACTCGATCGGCTCCGCTTCGGCGATCTCGTCGCCATCGTCGATCACGACAGCTCATTCGGCTGGAATTATCAGGAAGGGGCGGTTTCGATCGGGGTGGTCGTCCACGGGGACAGTCAGCTGGCCGGCCACGGTCCCGGCGTCCAGACCCTCCTGACCAGCCGAAAGGGTCTGCTTCGTCCTGCCCTCCGGGCCGATGCCAACATCGGCCTCTACCTCGGTCTCGGTCGATGGAGAAAATCTTCCGCCCGGAAGAGAAAAGGTTAGAAGGGAAGCCCGTCATCCCCGCGAAGGCGGGAATCCGGAGTTCTTTGATTTAAGTGCACTGGGTTTCCGATGAAGCAGCGGTGGCCGCCCTTTTCTGAGGCCATCGGGAATGGCGGGTCAAGAAATTTTCAACGGGCTACTCGTACGCGATTCGCATCAGAAACAGCCCCTGGGGCGGGGCGGTGGGGCCGGCCAGCCGGCGATCGCGTCCTTCCAAAATTCCGGAAATTTCCGAAACCGCCCGGCGTCCCCGTCCGACCTCCACGAGCAATCCGACCAGATTTCGGACCATATGCTGAAGAAAGCGCGGCGCTTGAAAGGTGATCTTGATCTCGCTGTCCGTTTTCCGGATCTCGATCTTTTCAAGATCGACGATGCGGTCTTCCGTCTCGCTGCCGGCGGCGCAGAGCGATGTGAAATCGTGATGGCCGGTCAGCAGGCGGCTCGCACGCCTCATCTTCGAAAGATCCAGCGCCTGAAAAACATGCCAGGCGGTCCGGCGGCGAAGGGGAGAGCGCCGCGGACTGTTGTAGATGAAATAGGCATAGGTTTTTTTCTTCGCGGAGAATCGCGCGTGGAACGACGCGGGAACCTCTTCGGCCGATTGAACGGAGATGTCGCCCGGTAAGAGGGCGTTGAGCCCGCGAACCCAGGTCTCCGGATCGAACGGAACCGGCGGGGCGAAGTGGGCGACCTGGCCGAAGGCGTGGACGCCGGCATCGGTTCGTCCCGCGCCGCTGATCCGGATCGGTTTCCCGGTCAACTGCCGGAGGGCCTTTTCGATCGTGCCTTGAATCGTGGTGAGACGGGGTTGAATCTGCCAGCCGTGATAATCGGTGCCGTCGTATTCCAGCGTCAGCTTGATAAGGCGGCCGGACATTTAAGAGTTGACCTTTATGGAGTCCAGGTAGCGCTCGATCCCTCGTAGGAGGGATTCCGCGATCTTCTGCCGGTACGGGCTGCTTCGAAGCCGCTTCTCCTCCGCCGGGTTGGTCAGGAAGGAAATTTCAGCCAAGATCGCCGGCATATTCGTGTTGGCCAGCACATAGAAGGGGGCCCGCTTTACGCCGAGGGAAGCGGTCGGATATTTCGAGAGCAGCTGTTCGACGAACGCATTCTGGGTGAGGTGCGCGAATTCCAACGATTCGTTCATGTTGAAATCGCGCTCCAGATCATTCAAGATGACCTCCTGGAAATCCCGGGCCGCTTTTTGGCTGGTGGCATTTTCGCGCGCCGCAACCTCGATCGCCCGGTCGTCGCTCGCTCGGCCGAGGAAATAAACCTCAATCCCCTGGGTGCTCCTTCTCGGGCTTGAATTGGCATGGACCGAGACGAAGAGATCGGCCTTCTGGGCATTGGCCATGAGGGTCCGCTCATCGAGCGGGATGAAGACATCCTGATCGCGCGTCATGATCACTTTTTTCTTCAGCTTTTTCTCGATCAGCTCTTTGAGGCGAAGCGAGACATCGAGGACCACCTCTTTTTCCTCCAGCCCGTTCACCCCGAGCGCGCCGGGGTCCTTCCCGCCGTGTCCCGGGTCGATGACAATCGTCTTGATGGTAAACGGGGGCGGCGGGGGAAGGAGCGCGGCGACATCCGACCGGGGCGACGGCTTCTCCGTGTCGGCGCCGGCCGCCGGCGTCTCCTCCTTGCCGTTGGAGAGATCGATCACCAGCCGATCGGGGTCGGTCAAAGGGATCGCTTTGTAGGAGCCGAGCTTGTTGAAGGTCAACACGATATCAACGGCATCGCGCTCTTTTTGTTTTGCCTCGATTTGTTTCAAGAGTCCGTCGCGGACGACGATCGTCCGGTTCTTTTTGAAAAGATCTCCCAGCACGGTCTCTGAGAGCCGGACGGAGAGCGAAGTGGAGGAGGACTTTTCCACTTGGAAAGAGGGAGGCCGATTCAGATCGATGACGACGCGCGTGTAGTCCGGGTAGGCCCAATGCCGGATATTGGAAAGGACGGTCGCCTCCGACGCCGGCGTCGCTCCCAGAACGGTTTCGATTCGATTGATCTGCCGTTGCGCCTCTTTTCCGGCGGAAGATCGGGGCGATTCCTGGGCGATCTTTTGGTAATGCCCCTTTGCGATCAGAAGGTCGTCCGCTTGATTGGAATAGAGATAAAGCTCTTGATAGAGCCGGGCGACATCGAGGAGGGCATGCCCGTCGTTCTGCTTGAAGGCGCGGGTCTCTTTATATTTTCGAATGCACTTTTCCCAGTTCGCCCGGACCTTCTTCCGCTCGGGGCTCGCCTTCAGGCTGTCGCGGCAGGCGTCGGCCGGTTTTAGCTCCTCTGCGGCGACGGCAGGCGACGTCGTCCGCATCGCCGCGAGGGTGATGCAAAAAACCAATGCCAGCGAAACGAATCGGTTCAATTGAAGGAATGGGCGGATCGGGCGAAAAAAATGTCTCATCGGTCCTTGAGGGTCTGTTTTTGCGCCAAAGATAAATCGAAAGAAAATTCTTGTCAAATTTGCACTCCCATCTTACCATAAATTCAACCTTTTCCTTGACATTTTTCACCCCGCTATGCTACCTTGAAAAAATTCTCAGCGGTCTGTAATTCCTTTTAAAAAAGCCCCACTTGAACAAATTTAATAAGGAGTCGTAAAGATGAAGAAGTACCTCTTGGCGCCGGGTCCGACACAGGTCTCGCCTGAAGTCCTCTTGGCGATGGCCCAGCCGATTCTCCATCACCGCGCGCCTGAATTCGCGAAGATCCTGGAGCGGGTCAAGCAAGATTTAAAGTGGCTCTTCCAGACGCAGAACGATGTTCTCATCCTCGCTTCTTCCGGAACCGGCGGCATGGAGGGATCGGTCACCAATTTTCTCTCTCCCGGCGACAAGGCCCTCTTCGTCAACGGCGGAAAATTCGGCGAGCGCTGGGGGAAAATCTGCAGCGCCTACGGCGTGAAGGCCGAGGAGATCAAGATCGAGTGGGGATATGCGGTGAAGCCGGAGCAGATTAAGGCGGCCCTTCAGAAAGACCCTTCGATCAAGGCGGTCTTCACCCAGGCCAATGAGACCTCGACCGGCGTCGCCCATCCAATCCGCGAGATCGGCGAGGTGGTCAAACAGTTCGAAGGGACCTTGATGGTCGTCGACGCCGTGTCGGCGATGGGGGTCTTCGACATCCAGACCGACGCCTGGGGGCTCGACATCGTCGTGACCGGCTCGCAGAAGGCGCTGGCCCTCCCGCCGGGATTGGCCTTCGTCTCCGTTTCCGAGAAGGCGTGGCGCCAGTCGGAGAAGGCGAAGAACGCCAAATTCTACTTCAACTTTAAGAAGGAGCGCGAAGCGCTGGCGAAGAACCAGACGGCCTATACCCCGGCGGTCTCCCTCATCCTCGGCTTGGACCAGTCGCTCCGGATGCTCAAAGAAGAAGGGCTGCAAAATGTGTTTGCCCGCCAAGGGCTCCTCGCCAAAGCGACCCGGGAGGCGATGAAGGGCCTGGGGCTTTCCCTCTTTCCGAAGGAGTATCCCAGCGATGCGGTGACGGCGATCGAATCGCCCCAGGGATATGATGGTCAGGCGATCTACAAAGACCTGCGCGTCAAATACGGGATCACGGCGGCGGGGGGACAAGATCAGCTCAAGGGAAAAGTCTTCCGGATTTCCACGATGGGATACACCGACACCTTCGATATCATCACTGCGGTGGCGGCGGTCGAGATGGTTCTGAAGGGGATGGGGCATCCTCTCAAGCTGGGGACCGGCGTCGGGATCGCGCAGGAAATTCTTTTGAAAAAATAATCGTTATTCGCGAATCGTTATTCGTTCAACTTAGAACAATAGAAATAGAGAGGCTGTTCTTTGCTTCTGTTTTCACGTTGAACGATTCACGATCCATTTCCGTTGAACGAGTAACGACAAACCGGAGGTTTTATGAAAGTATTGATCAGTGATTCCCTTTCGGAGCGGGGGGTTGAGATTCTCAAGAAGGCCGGCCTGACGGTCGACGTCAAAACCAAGCTGACGCCTGCGCAGCTGATCGAAGAGATCCCGAATTATGATGCGCTCGTCATCCGAAGCGGGACCAAGGTGACGAAGGATGTGATCGCCGCGGCGAAGAATCTCAAGGTGATCGGCCGGGCCGGATCGGGGCTCGATAACGTCGATCTTCCCGCCGCGACGAAGCGGGGCATCGTCGTCATGAACACCCCCGGCGGAAACACCGTCACCACCGCGGAGCATACCTTCTCCCTGCTGATGTCGATGGCCCGCCAGATTCCTCAGGCGAGTGCGTCGGTCAAGGCGGGGAAGTGGGAAAAGAACAAGTTCATGGGGATCGAGCTCTTCAATAAAACAATCGGGATCATCGGGATCGGTCAAATCGGCAGCTACGTCGCCAAGCTCGCCCAGGGGGCGAACATGACGGTCCTCGCCTACGACGCGTTTCTTTCTCCGGAGAACGCCCGAAAGCTGGGGGTGGAGGTGGTCGATCTCGATACCCTCTTCTCCCGGGCCGATATCATCACCGTCCATGCGCCGTTGACCACCGAGACGAAATATATGATCAACGCGGCGGCGATTCAGAAGATGAAGCACGGGGTTCGGATCATCAACTGCGCCCGCGGAGGGATCGTCAACGAGACCGATCTGGTAGAGGCCCTCAAGAGCGGCAAGGTGGCGGCGGCGGCCTTTGACGTTTTCGAGAAGGAGCCGGTCGATCCGGCGAATCCGCTGTTGGCGCTCGACAACTTCATCTGCACCCCCCACCTGGGGGCGGCCACGACCGAAGCGCAGGAGAACGTCGCCTGGGCGATCGCGGAGCAGGTGGTCGATTTCCTCGTCCGGGACGTGGTCCGATACGCCGTCAATCTTCCTTCGATCTCGGCCGATCTTCTTCCCAAAGTCCAGCCCTATGTCGAGCTGGCGGAGAAGATGGGCTCTTTCCTCGGTCAAACCGCGGAAGGGGGGATCGAGAAGGTGACGATCGAATATCACGGCGAAGCGGCCGATCTTCAGACCAGTCCGATCACCCTCGCCGCGGTGAAGGGATTGCTTGCGCCGATCCTGGAAGAGACGGTGAACTATGTCAACGCCCCGAGCATTGCGAAAGAGCGGGGGATCGAAGTGAACGAGGCGAAGAGCAGCGACGCGGGGAATTTCTCAAGCCTCATCAGCATCAAGCTCAAGGCGGGAGGCCAGACGAAGGTGGTGTCCGGAACCATTTTCAATAAGAAAGAGCCCCGCTTCGTGGAGATCGACGGCATGTCGCTGGAAGTGGTTCCCGAGGGGGACATGCTTTACCTTTTTAACGAAGACAAGCCCGGCGTCATCGGCGGACTCGGTCAGCTTCTCGCGAAGAATCAGATCAACATCTCCCGAATGCAACTGGGACGCGAGCGGGCCGGCGCCAAGGCGATCTCCGTCGTCGGCGTCGATTCGATCGTCTCGCCCGAAGTTCTCAAGGAGCTTAAATCGCTCCCGCACGTTCTCTCCGTCAAGCGGGTCAAGCTCTAGAATACGATCTCAGAAAGCGGATATAAATTCATAACATCTGAATAGATCATGGCGGCCCCGGTTTTCGCCGGGGCCGCTCGGGCCGACTGAGAACGTTCCGCGCTTTCTCCTCCTCGCCTGCGTTTCATCGAGCGCTGATATCGGCTGATAACGAATGATAGACAACCCAAGTTGAATTGAACCCTTTCATGAAATTACCCGGCAAAACGAGAACAATGATTCCAAAGGGGGTGGCGACCTTCCTCCCCGAAGGGACGTCCCGGCGACGACAGATCGAGCGGGAGATCCTCTCGATCTTTTCCCAGTGGGGATATCAAGAGGTCATCACCCCGATCTTCGAGTACCTCGATGTTTTCTCGCTGGGAGTCGGGGAAGAGCTGCTGAACCGGGCGTATAAATTTGTCGATCGGGCGACCGGCCGGATGATGGTCCTTCGTCCCGATGTGACCCCTCAGATCGCGCGGATTGCGGCGACCCTCTTGAACGATCAGCCGCTGCCGATCCGCCTTTGTTACTCCGCGAATGTCTTCCGGCATGAGGAGGAGCACGCCGGGAGGGAGCGGGAAATTCATCAGATCGGGGGAGAGCTGATCGGTCCCTCCGATGCCGAAGCGGATGCGGAGACGATTTCGCTTGCGATCGAAATCCTACAGAAGCTGGGGCTGAAATCATTTAAGATCGCTCTGGGCCAGATGGCTTTCACCCGCGGCGTTCTTCAGCCGTTCGAGTCTTCGCCGGTCTTGTTTAAAAAAATCCTCGGCGCGGTCGCGAAGAAAGATGTTTCTCATCTGGAGGCGCTTCTGAAAGAGGAGAAGGTCGGCCAGAAGACGAGGAGGCAGGTGCTTTCGCTCCTTGATCTTTTCGGCGGGGAAGAAGTGTTCGACGCCGCCAAGCCGCTGGCCGATCACCCGGTCTGTAAGGCCGGACTGCGGCGACTTCGAGAGGTCTATGAGATTTTAACACTGGCGGGACACCAGGAATCGCTGCTGATCGATTTGGGCGAAGTCCGCGGGTTCGATTACTATACCGGAACGATTTTCGAGATTTTTTCCGAGGGGGTCGGCTCTGAATTGGGCGGAGGGGGGAGGTATGATCACCTTCTTGAAAAATTCGGAGCGCCCGCTTCGTCGACCGGGTTTGCCCTCCACCTTGAGCGGATTCAGTGGGCGTTGGAGCAGCGGCCCGGGTTGGATGACCGTTATGCGTCGGCTGATTTTTTGGTGCTTCACACCGCCGGGGCGGCGTCCGAAGCGAGATCGCTTTCTCATCAGCTTCGCGAGGGGGGCTATCGGGTGATCCGCCGCAACGGCTTCCACGGCGGGATCGATGCGTATCTGGCGGATGCCCGCAAGCAAAAGATCGCGAAGATCCTCCTGTTGACCGGAAGAGTCGGCAAGGCCGTTCGGTCGATCGATGTCCGCACCGGGCGCCAAGCGGATCAGAACCTTTCCGAATTTCTGGAAGGGCTAAAATCCTCCTGAACGGATTCTCCTTCAGGTCAACGGACACGCAATCATCACGTTAGGACCACGATGCAGACAGACCTTTCCATTCAGAAACTCCCTCCTCAAAATCTGGAAGCCGAGCAGGCGGTGCTGGCGGCCGTCCTTCTTGATAACCAAGCCGTCAACCGGGTGGTTGAAATTCTACGGGCCGATGAGTTCTACAAAGAGAGTCATCGGAAGATCTTTTCCGCGATGTTGGAGATTAACGGGTCGAACGAAGCGATCGACCTGATCACGTTGACCGAGCATCTTCGGTTGAAAGGACAGCTCGATGCGGTGGGGGGAGCGTCCTATCTGTCCGAGATCCTCAACAGCGTCGCCACGGCGGCCAATGTTCGGATGCATGCGAAGATTATTCGTGAGAAGGCCTTGCTCCGGAGCCTGATCAGCATTGCGACCGACATCGTGACGGTCGGTTACGAGTCGCACGGGAAGGTCGAGGACCTGCTCGATCAGGCCGAGCGGAGCATTTTCGCGATCTCGGATAAGAAAATGCAGGGAGCCTTTGTTCCGATGAGAGATCTGGTGAAGGCCGGCTTCGAGATCATCGAGAAGCTGGCGGACCAGCGACTGACCGGGCTTCCGACCGGGTTCAAAGACCTCGATAAAATGACCTCCGGCCTTCAGGCGGGTGATTTGGTCATCGTCGCGGGACGCCCCTCCATGGGAAAAACGGCATTCGCTTTGTGCATGGCTCAGAGTGTCGCAATAAAATATCAGAAGACCGTCGGTATCTTCAGTTTGGAAATGTCGAAAGAGCAACTTGTTTTTCGAATGCTCTGCTCCGAGGCGCGGGTCGATTCCCACAAGATCCGCTCCGGGTTTCTCGGGCGACCCGGGAACGATAACTGGCAGCAACTGATCCGCGCGGCCGGAAAGTTGAGCGAGTCGCCGATCTTCATCGACGACTCCGCCTCCATGTCGATTTTGGAGATGCGGGCGAAGGCGCGCCGTCTCAAGGCGGAACATAATCTCAGCTTGATTATCGTCGACTACCTTCAGTTGATGCGGGGCCGCGAAGATGCCGACAACCGCCAGCAGGAGATCTCCGATATCTCCCGCTCGCTCAAGGCGCTGGCGAAGGAGCTTCACGTGCCGGTGATCGCCCTCTCGCAGCTTTCCCGCGCCGTCGAATCGCGGCCCGAAAAGAAAAAAAGGCCGATGCTCGCCGATCTTCGAGAATCGGGCGCCATCGAGCAGGATGCCGACGTGGTGCTCTTTATCTATCGGGAAGAGGTGTATGATCCGTGTAAATGTCCTCGCGAGGGAGAATGCATCTGCGGTCGCAGAGGGCTGGCGGAGATCATTATCGGAAAGCAGAGAAATGGCCCGATCGGAGATGTCCCGATGGCCTTCATCGATCGATATACCCGCTTTGAAGATCTGACCGACGATCATCCCAAACGGCAACACGGCGATATCGACGTTTAAAACCGTTCCCTCTCTTCGATGTTCGACGATGCGAAGGGCGAGGTGTTGCGCCCCTCTCGCGGGTCACCCCATTGAACGTCAATCCGGTTTAGAAATAGATTTGACAAGGTTCTTGATTCCTCCTATAATTTGCTCATTGCACAGATTCAATGAACGTTTAGTCGCACCGGTGATGAAAACCCAACGGCCTGGGGTTTCTTTACCCTTTCCTAAAGGGATATCACAACAGGGGTTGCCCCTTCTTTATCTGACATGAGGGCTCTTCAATCTGAGTTGACTGCAATACCTGCCCCTCAATCGAGGCCGTCCATTCCGCTTAACCAAAGGATAATTTATGTTTGGACTAGGAATGCCTGAACTTTTGGTTCTCCTTGTTATTGTCCTCATTATTTTTGGCGCCGGAAAACTCCCTGAAATCGGATTAGGCCTCGGCAAGGCGATCCGGGGCTTTAAAAAGGGAATGTCCGAGCCGGATGCCATTGACGTCACCCCCAAAGAAAAGGGAGAGGAAACCCGTAAAGAAGGGGTTGAAAAGCATTGAGTGATAATGGAGGGCCCTATTAAGATACGTTCAATGCAACATTCCTGTTGGCGTTTTAAAAATACTTCAACGTTTTTCTTCCTGCTGTTTCTCTTCTCTCATCTGATCTCCTGCGCCGCACTAAAAACGAACGGGTCACCGATTGACCCAACGCCCAATGAAGAGGAACGGGGGGAGATTCCCAACCCGAACGCCTACTATCATGCTGTCGTCGGTCTTCAATTGGAGAATGAAGGGGATGACCCGGCGGCGCTGAAGGCTTACCTTACGGCGCTTCGGTATGATCCCAGTTCCACCTTTCTCATGACGCGGATCGCGACGCTCTTAAGCCAGGCAGGCAACCAGAAAGAAGCGATGGCTTATGCAGAGCGCGCGCAGCAGCTCCATCCAAAAGACCCCCGTGTATTAAGTCTTCTTGGAAATATTTATGTGACTTCCGGACAGGTGGAAAAAGCCTTGAGCGCTTTTCACCGGCTCGTCCAAGTCGATCCCAATAAAGTAGATGCTTATTATAGCTTGGCCGGGATCTATGCCGCCCGGGGGGATCTCGATCAAGCGGAGGCGATGATTCAAAAAGGAATCGCGGCCGATCCGACCTCCGGCCTCGGCTACTACTACCTTGGAAAGATTGCCGTCGAGAAGAAGAGACTCGGTCCGGCTTTGCAGTATTTCCAAAAGGCACTCTCGTTTCATCCCCACTTTGAGCAGGCGCATCTGGAGATGGCCCGTATCTATGAGTTGCAGGAAAAAGCGGAGGAGTCGGAGAAGATCTATCGGTTTATCCTCAATGAGATCAACCCGAGAAGCCGTGAAGCGATGGTCCGTTTGGTGCAATCGCTGATTCAAAGAAAAGAATATGATGAAGCGCTTCACTTTTTAGACGAGATGGCACAATCGGATCCGTCGAATCTGGATATCTCTCTACAGCAAGCACTCATCTGGGTGGAGAAAAAAGAGTATCCCAAGGCAATAGAAAAAGTGGAAGCGGTCATCCAGGGAAGGCCGGATGATCTGCGCCTCACGATCTATCTTGCTTCACTCTATGAGGAAAGCAAGGAATACGAGAAAGCGATCTCGCTTTATCAGGATATCCTTAATAAGGATAACAAGCTTTATGATGTGCGTATCCGGCTCGGCGCGCTCTACTTTTATAAAGAGAAGAAAGTAGACGAAGCCCTCGAGCAGGGTGAGCTGGCGAAACAGATCGACGA
>SCUR01000159.1 GCA_004297235.1 Candidatus Manganitrophaceae bacterium
TTTAACTTCATCGACTTCTCAATGTGCTTCGACAATCGATTCAAAATCGTATCGAGAATACCCCCCGCTTCCCCCGCCGCCACCATGTTGACATAGAGGTCATCAAAGACCTTGGGGTGTTTCCTCAAGGCATCGGCATAGGTCGATCCTCCCTCGACATCGCCCCGGACCTCTCCGACCGCCTTGGCCAATATTGGATTCTCGCATTGAGTCGATAAAATTTCAAGACACTGAACCAACGGAAGACCGGCGTCGATCATGGTCGCGAACTGCCGCGTGAAGATGACGATATCCTTATCGGTCACCTTTCCGCCGAAGCCCGGAAATTTAAAATCTTTGGCCTTTTGTTGAACGGAGGTAACGAGGATGTTCTCCTTCCGGAGGAGGGCAATCACCTCCTCTCGGCTGTTGGCCGCCAACTCCCCTTTTTGCATCGTCCCCTGCCGATTCTTCCCCATCCATACAAATGTCGCCATGGATCACTCCTTCATGACCGAGTATCTCATTCCTAGTTTCGGACCACTCTTCCCGGTTCGCGAGAGGTCGACGCCGGGCCGGCGCCTCCGCCTCGATTGATCATATTGACGAGCTCTTCAACGTTGCTCGATCTTGCCAGCGCATCCTCATAGGTGATGATCCGCTTCGAGTAGAGCTCGAAAAGAGACTGGTTCATCGTCTGCATTCCATGCTTGCCCTGTCCCGTCTGCATTGAAGAATAAATCTGATGAACCTTGTCTTCGCGAATGAGGTTTCGAATCGCCGGGGTCGGGATGAGGACCTCCATCCCCATCGCTCGTCCTTGGCCGTTCGTTTTCGGAATCAGTTGCTGCGAGATAATCCCCTCCAAGACAAAAGAGAGCTGCGCCCGAACCTGAGACTGCTGGTGAGGAGGGAAAACGTCGATGATCCGGTTAATGGTCTGCGCGCAGGAATTGGTGTGAAGGGTTCCGAACGTCAGATGGCCCGTCTCCGAAATCGTCAATGCCGCCTCGATCGTCTCCAGATCGCGCATCTCCCCGATGAGCACCACATCGGGATCTTGCCGAAGGATATATTTCAACGCGGCCTTGAAGCTCTTTGTATCGGTCGTCACCTCCCGCTGATTGACCACCGATTTCTTGTGAGGATGAAGAAACTCGATCGGATCCTCGATGGTAATGATATGATCGTGGCGTTCCGAGTTGATCCGATCGACCATGGAGGCCAGGGTGGTCGATTTGCCGCTTCCGGTCGGCCCCGTGACCAAGACCAACCCTCTCGGTTTTTTCACCAAATCCTGCACGACATGAGGAAGCCCCAACTCCTCAAAAGTTTTGATTTTGAATGGAATCGTCCGAATCGCCGCGCCGACGGCGCCGCGCTGCATAAAGATATTGCCGCGAAATCGGCTGAACCCTTTCAGTCCGAACGAGAAGTCTAACTCATTTTCCTCTTCAAAACGATGTTTCTGCGCGTCGGTCAGCACGCTGTAAACCAATTGCTTCGTATCGGCCGGCGTCAGCTGCGGAAGATCAAGCGGCGTAAGGTGTCCGTTGACACGAATCTGGGGCGCGGAGCCTGTCGTTAAATGGAGGTCCGAAGCCCCTTTTTCAATCATGATCTGAAGTAACTGATGCAAATTCGCCATGCTTGCTCCTTCTTGATAAACCCAGTAAGCAGAATGCAAAGCCGGGAGTCAGAATCCAAAATGAACCTCTTTGCCTTCTGAATTCTAATTTTCCGTATTCGGACTCCTATGCTCTTTAGTCGGCAAACGTACTGTCCAACACCTCTTCGATGGTCGTCATCCCCTCCTTGACCTTCGACAAGCCGCTCATCCGCAGGGTCTTCATACCCAGAGCGATCGCTTTCTTCTTAATTTCATCGGCGGAGGCTCCCTGCAAGATCAGCTCTCTCAGCTCTTCCTTCACCGGCATGACTTCGTAAAGGGCCACCCGTCCCTTATATCCGGTTTTGTTGCACATATCGCATCCCTTCCCTTTGTAGACCACCATCCCTTTGATCTCTTCTTGCTTAAAACCGGCCTTCAAAAGCGCGTCGGGAAGAACATTATCCGGCTCTTTGCATTTCGCGCAGATCCTTCTGGCGAGACGCTGTGCCAGAATTAAGATAACGGAAGAAGCAACCAGGAAGGGCTCAATCCCCATATTGAGAAGACGATTCACGGTACTCGGGGCATCATTGGTATGAAGGGTGGATAAGACCAGATGCCCGGTGAGGGCCGCCTTCACGCCGATCTCGGCCGTCTCGTAATCCCGAATCTCTCCGACCATCACCACATCCGGGTCCTGCCGGAGGAAAGATCGAAGGGCCGCAGCAAAATTAAGCCCGATCTCCTCTTTCATCTGGACCTGGTTAATCCCCATCAGGTTATACTCCACCGGATCTTCCGCCGTCATGATATTAATCTCGGGAGTATTAATCGTGCTCAGGGCGGAATAAAGGGTCGTCGTCTTACCGCTTCCGGTCGGACCGGTCACCAAAACCATTCCATAAGGGGAGTTAATCGCCTCGGTAAAGTTTTTCAACGCGTTCTCCTCGAAGCCGAGTTTCGTTAGATCGAGGGCGAGATTCCCCTTATCCAGGATACGCATCACCACCTTTTCCCCGAAAAGGCAGGGGAGGGTCGAGACACGGAAGTCGACCTCTTTTTTCTTGCCGAGCTTCAGCTTGATTCGGCCGTCCTGGGGGAGTCGTCGCTCTGCAATGTCGAGTTTCGACATGATCTTCAGGCGGGAGACGACCGCGTTCTTGATCTTGGTGGGAAGATTCATGATCGTTTTCATCGATCCGTCGATCCGGAAACGAACCCGGAAAACGGTTTCAAACGGCTCCACATGAATATCGCTGGCGCCGACCTTGATCGCATTCACCAAGACGCCGTTGACCAGTTTGACGATCGGCGCATCGACATCCTTGACCCCCCCGTCGTCCTGCTGCTCCTCAACGACGTCGATATTTTCAAGGGCGTCTCCCACCACGGTATCGAAATCATCGACGGAGACCATCGGATTGTCTTCTTGATTTTGGAAGGGGTTATCGGCGTCTTCTTCCGAGAGGGTATAGTCTTTCGCCTCGATCGTCATGGTCTTTTCAACGACCGCCACGGCCCCCTTGCCATAATACTTATTAACCAATTCAACGACGGAAGACTCCGAGGCAATGATCGGCTCGACATTGTAACCGGTCATGAATTTGATATCGTCGATCGCGAAGACATCGGAGGGATCGACCATGGCGAGGCTCAGCGTGGCCCCCATCCGCTTGATCGGAACGACTAAATATTTCTTCACCACCTCCGCCGGGACCAGCTTGACGACCGCCGGATCGATCTCCAGCTTTGCTAGATCAATCGCGGGAACCCCATATTGCTGACTCAGGAATTTCAGCAATTTGGGCTCGTCGATAAATCCCAACCGGACGAGAACGCTCCCGAGCCGCCCCCCCTCTTTCTTTTGGGCCAGGAGGGCCTTTTGGAGCTGCTCCTCCGTGATGAGCTGCGCATTGACAATGAGTTTGCCAAGTTTTTCAGGAATCAATGGGGACCCCGATACAGATAGATGATTTAAGATCGGCCCGAAACTAAAAGACAAATCAACGCAGGCCGCAACCATCTCGAGATGGAATGATATAGAAAAATTGCTGAAGAAAGTCTATCCCAAGTTACAATTTCTGTCAACGAAACCGGCCCGGAGACAAAAAATGCTCACGTACCAATCTGGGATAGAACCGTTCCTTCTTTCATTGAATAATCAACGTGAACGGAAATCTTGAAAAGAAAGGGCATTTTGAAGGGCTTGCCTCATCACCGAGAGGGGGGCCTTTTGACCGGTCCAGATTTCAAAGGCAAGAACGCCCTGATGGAGGAGCATTCCAAGACCGGGGATGACTTGAGCCCCCGCCCTTTTCGCGGCGGCGAGAAGCGCTGTTTCCGCGGGGCGGTAGATCAGATCGGCCACGGACCAACGAGAATCGATCAGATGGATGGGAAATGGAAGCGGATCTTCCTGCTTCATCCCCAGAGGGGTGGTGTTGATCAAAAGGGTCGATCGGTCCGGATCGGCTGGGAGAGGGGAACCCCAATCGGCTCCCCAAAGGGAGACCTTCAAACCGGGCGAGATCGCGGCCAGCCGATCGGCCAGCGCTTTCCCGCGCGCCGCGGTCCGCGCCACGATCACCATCTCGGCGATCGATTGTTGCGCCAGAACCGCCGCCACGGCCCGCGCCGCCCCTCCGGCCCCCAGAAGAATCACCCGTTTTCCGGAGAGAGCGACTTTCATTTCGAAAAGGGATTCCAGAAAACCGCGACCGTCGGTGTTGTGGCCGATCAGCCGGCCCGAGATCACCTCGACGGTATTGACCGCGCCGATCATTTTGGCCTCTTCATCGACCTGGTCGAGAAAAGGGAGGATCGCCTCTTTGTGCGGGATGGTGACATTTACTCCGCGAATCCCGAGCGGGAGAATCCCCTTCACCGCCCCCTCCAAACGATCGGGAGGGACTTCGAAAGGAACATAGCGATAGGGAAGCCCGACGGCGTCGAACGCCGCGTTGTGCATGAACGGAGAGAGGGTATGGGCCACCGGATGTCCGAAGATTCCGAAGAGTTTGGTCTGGCCGGTGATCGGTTTCAAATCGCTCATGGGTTTGGAGGGACGACTTTCTCGAAAACCTTATCGGTACTGGGAGACCGGAATATTTTGGAGAAACCCCATCAGCCCTTCGGCGTCCGCCGACACCACCTCAACGGTCAGCGCCAGCTCCCTTTCAAGATCTTGCGGAGCCATCCCGTCGAGAAAGAGGCTGCGATCTTCATTGAGGGCGACCGAAGGGAGCAAAAGAACACGGCTGCCGGACCGATCCGCAGGCTGCCGCCGGACCGCTTCGATGATATCCCGTCCCGACATCAGGCCGGCGACCGTCACCGAATCGCCGAAGTAATGATTGACGACGGTCACCACCTCCAGCGCCGCCCCCCGGATCCGAACGCGCTCCAGACAGGAAGCTAAGAAAGGTGAAAAGGAGGTCCCCGTCGCCATCAGAATCTGAACCGGGTCGGACACCTTTTTCGGCAAGAAGGGAAGCATCGAATCGAATTCGCTCAAAAAAAGAGGAACAATGCCGACCCCGTTTCCTTGCTGCGGCAGATCGGCATACTCCTCCAGCGGAGGAAAGGGAAGACCCGCCTTGGTATACCACTCATCGGCCAGGAAGACAAACGGATAGCCGATCTCCTTCATAAATCGTTTTTGCCACGGCTTGATCCATTCGATCCTCTCTCTTGCCTCGTCGACGGTGACTTCCTTGAGCTCCTGAAGCCCCTGACGATGGCGGGTCAGGCCGATCGGAACAATCGCCAGCGATTTGACGGAGGGGTAAAACTTCACCAGGTCTTCAATACTTTTGACCAAATGCTCGCCGTCGTTGATTCCGGGACAAAGCACGATCTGGGTATGCAGCATGATGCCGTGCTCGGCCATCTCCCGGATTTCAGTGAGGATATCACGGGCGCGGGGATTCACCAGCATCGTGCGCCGCAATTCCAGATCGGTGGTGTGAACCGAAATGTAAAGGGGGCTCATCTTCTGCTCGAAGATCCGCTCTTTGTCTTTCCGGGTCAAGTTGGTCAGGGTGATATAGTTGCCGAAGAGAAAAGAGAACCGGTAGTCTTCATCTCGGATATAGAGACTCTCCCGCTGTCCTTCCGGCATCTGATCGACGAAGCAGAAGAAACATTTATTCGGGCAACTTCGTATCTTCATCTCCGGAAAATCGATCCCGAGCGTTTCATCGAGGTCCTTCTCGACCTCCACCTCCCAGACCTCGCCGCTCGGTTTTGCCAGCTCCAGGAGCAGCTCTTCCTCTCCTTCCACGAAACGGTAATCGAGGACGTCTTTGATCTCTCTGCCGTTCACCGTGATCAATCGGTCGCCGACTTCAACCCCGATCTCTTCCGCGATACTGCCCGGCTCGACCCGCTCGATCGCCAGTCCTGCATTTTTCGAAAGACGAACCCCTTTTTGTTCCACTCGTTGCACCTTGATTGAGATTCATTCAGCGGAGGAACCCTCCGCGATAAAGGATCGATTATAGAGGTCGGCGGGGCCGGATGTCAAATGGGGAGTTTTCAACACCCCAGGTGGATAGATTGTGGATAAGCGCCTCTCGATCGCCATGGAACGCCGATCCCGCTTGGGGAGAGAGCAGTTTGCCTAAATTGGAGGCAGCTCGCGGCACAAGAAATGAATAATGCCGATCAGCCCAAAGACCGTCCGCGCGTTCGCATTTTTTCAGCAACCCTTCCGGAAGAAGTTTCAATTCATAAAAAGCACTTGATCATTGACATTCAATTCGCTATAATCGCGTCGCTTTCATCGATGGAGAGTTCGCAATGGTCTTCGAGATTCATCATATCGAAGGGTTTGATCCGACCGGACGGATGTTCAGCCGCAATGTCCGGGTCAACGTCGGCGAGAACGGCTACACCGGCCACTTCAGCTACGAAGGTCTGTCGGTCCAGAGCAGCGAGTATCCGACGGTCGACGAGGTTTTGAACGATCTCGCCAAGAAGCTTCAGAAAAAGGGATTCACAGAGCTGAGAACACGGGTCAACTTCCGAGAAGATCGTTATCTCGCCGAGAGAGAACCCTGGGTCTATCACAAGGCCTCGTAAGAAACCGATGAAGCCGAACGGCCTTCTCGCACCGCTTTTCTTTTCCTCGCTGGTCTTCTAATCCAAAGAGGAGTGGGAAGCCAGGGAGTAAAAGATTTCAGGGCCTCCTCTCCCTCGCGACTCCCCCCAACTCCTCCCTCGTTGCTTCTAGCAAAACACGTTTTATTATGATAGGATGAGCCCGGTTTTCAAAACGATGAAGTCACGTCCTTACAAGAAAGCGCTGTTGCTCCTTCTCTTTTCCGTCCTCGTTCTCTGGGGGATCGGCCAGTGGGTCACTCTTTCCTCGTCGGCCCGGCAGACCGAGGCGAAGGAGACCGACCCCGACGCGCTGAAAAAAGCGAAGATTGAAGACTCGAAGCGGCAGTTCCGCCTTTCCGAGCGGCGATCGGACGACCGCGCCTCGCCGCTCCCCTCGCTGCTCACCCTCTACGACGAGAATCAATTCCAGGCCGTTTCCGATCAGATTGTCGGCCTCTCGGAGCAGAAGAAGAACGCCGCCGTCCACCTGCTTCACGGCAACGCGCTCGTCTTTCTCGGCAAACACGAAGAAGCGGTGGCGGCTTACCAGCAGGCCTTTCGCCAGGCGGAGAGTCCTCAAGAGCAGGCCGCCGCGATGTCCAACTTCGGGCTCCTCTTCACGATCAAGGGGGTCTGGAAGGAGGGAATCCACTGGATTGAGCGGGCGCTGACGATCGATCGTCAAACCGGGAACCGGCGGGCCGAAGGGGCCGATCTCGCCCTTTTGGGGACCCTTTACTATCAGGCGGGAGATACGGCCAAGGGATCGGAAGCGCACATCGAGGCGCTGAAAATCGCCGAGTCGATCTCCGATCGACGGCTGATGGCGCGCCAGCTCGCTTCGATCGGCAATCTCCATTACCTCGATCACTCCTATGACACGGCGCTCGATTATCAACAGAAGGCGCTGAAGCTCTATCGGGAGCTGGAAAATCCGATCGGGGAAGCGGTCTCACTCACCAGCCTCAGCTTCATCCATAAAGATCGGAAGGACTTCACGAAGGCGCTCGCCTATCAGTCCGACGCCCTGGCCATTCACGAAAAGGGAAAGGACCTTTCCGCTCAGGCCAATGACCTGATCAATCTGGCCCTGATTCACCAAGACCAGGGAGAATTGGAAAAAGCGATCGGATCGGCGGAGAAGGCGCTCAAGATTCGAGAGGGAATGGGCGACACCACCGGAATGGCCAACGTCGAGGGAACCATCGGGACGATCCACCAAAGCTTCGGCAATCTCCCGCAAGCCATTCAGCATCTTGAAAAATCAAAGGAGCTCTTCCAAAAGGGAGGGGCCTCTCAACAGATCCATATCGTCGACCAGCGGATTCAGACCCTCCGAGACCAGATGCACAATTAGCCTTTCCGCCGGGCCGAAGTCCAACCCCGTTCGCAGTCCAATATCCCTCTTCGAAAGAAGTCCCCATTTTTTTCTTTTTTCTCACTCAGAAGTTATGCCATAATAAATTGTTCCTCCGTGAAAGACTCGTGACGACGGAGCAACGGTGCAGAGGAACATCGCCGAAAAGCCGCCCAGAAGGCACAAACGTGAAAGGGACCTCATGTCTGAAATGATCTTGGTGGTGGATGACAATGAAGATACGCTTAAGATTATCAAAAAAATTCTGGCGACCGAAAGCTACCAGGTCAAGACGGCCGCCGACGGACAGGAGGCGCTGAAGCGTCTTAAAGAAGACGACAGCCCCGCTTTGGTGCTTCTGGATATCATGATGCCGAAGGTCAACGGCTTCGAGGTCTGCCGGACCATCCGGAGCAATCCCCGGTTCAATCACATTCCGATTTTAATTCTCAGCGCAACCATCGACTCCGCCGCCCGGCAGCAGGCCTCCGCGCTCGGCGCAAACGACTATCTTTTAAAACCGATCGTCCCCTCCGACATTCTTCGAAAGGTCAAAGACCATTTGCTGTAATCCGGCTCTCTTCAAAGAACCAAAATCCCCAACACCGCCGTGACCGAGACGACGGCCAAGATCCCTCCCCCCATGACAAAAAGACCTCCGACTCTGAAATGGCGCCGGCGCCGCAGCCTGCCGCCGATTCCGATGGCGACAAAACCGATCAGCGCCGGGATTCCGAAGAAAGTCAACATATCCCGATAACCCGGCTTCAGATAAACCGAAAGGGGGCCGATAAAAGGCTTCGCCTCTTTGTCTTCCGCCTTGATGACGACATCGTACTGGGTCATCTGCTCGGTGAAGCTGGGAGGACCGCTTTTGGGAATGAGCGTGATATGGATCGGCGCTTCTTCATGAGGGGCCAGATCGACGTTCCTGGGATCGACCCGGGCGATCCACCCCTCCGGCTTTCGCTCGATGCTGAGGGTGTAAAAATTCATCTCGTCCCCCGGATTCGTCATCACGATGTCGACGACCCGCCGCTCCCCCGATGCGAGAAAACGGGGCGAAGGAATTCGGGGGAAAACATCGGCCGATTGCGGCTCGCGGGGCGTCGCCTCCTGGGCCAGACCGAGCTGGGGGAGGAAGATCAGAACGAAGCCGATCAGGCGAATTAAGAGACCCACATCCGTTCCCCCGCCAAATAGGCCTTGATCTGATCGGAATGTCCCAACAGGCCGGCGAGCAGACCCAATAAAACCAGCAGGACCAACGGAAGCCAAGGAACGAGAACCGGGAGGCCCTTCGGAGGGAGAAGCCAGACCCCATAGTTCAGCCACCACGCCATCCGGGAGCGGGTATCGAAGAAGTAATGGGTTGCGAACATGAAGGTGAGAAGGCGCGCCTCCCTCTCCCCGTATCGGCGGAAGAGAAGGGGGGAGAGGACAAAGATCGGCGTGTGAAAGAAACTCCGGTACTGGGCCCAGATCACATGATCGACGTCGGGAATCAGCGTCGTGAAAACCCAAAGGAAGAGGACCGGCGAGAACGCCTCCAAGACAATCAAAACAAAGAAAGCGAGACAGAGGTGGTTCGTCGCCTCCAGGAAAAGATAGAGATGCCAGTGGCTCACCCAGAGCGGCTGGCCGTACTTCTCGAAGAGAACATAAAAAAGGATGATCCCCGACATCGGCAAGATAAAGCGTCTCATCCGACCCCCTCCCTTTTTTCCGGAACTTCCGTCAAAGCGGCGGCCGTACCGGGTTCCGGGGAGAGGGCGTCGGCGTCGATCTGCTTCCTGCGTTTATCGGTCACCCAGAAGGTGAGATACCGCCCGATCAGGAGCCGGGTCTGCGCATCGACGGCCGGCAGCCCCACCAGGAAAACATAGGAAAAGGGGACCAAGGCCCATTGCAACGTCATCGACACCGTCCTCCACCGACCGTAGCGCGCGGGGCGGGGGGGAAGGAGCGCATGACAGAGGAAAACCGAGAGGAGCACCCCGACCATCGCTATCGACAAGATCGACCGGGTGGTCGCATGGAAATTATAGGCGAGGACCGTCTGGTTGAACTCCCGCCCGCCGACGAGCAGGGGAAGAATGCCGAAGAACGGAATGACGAAGGGAGCGCTGGCCCAGCTATAATTTCCCTCAAGCATCCGGAAGACATGCTTGACCTTCTTTCGAAGCGGGATGGCGCGGTCGACCAGGAATCCGCGCATCATCAACGGGAACTTTTCGATCCCCCATGCCCACCGCCGCATCTGTTTGTATTGATTGATGAGCGTCCTCCAATAACTCTCCGCGAGGTTCGCATCCATCGAGACGGGGACATAAAGCGGGACGGTCTCGTATTTCCCGCCGTAGTAGAGATAACAGGAATAGAAGATCACCGAATCATCCGAAATAACGTCCACCGGCCAGTAGCCGACCTCCACCAGCGCCTTGAACGACATTGCGTGGCTGGAGAAGGTAATGAGGAGATCGGGCCGGATGCTCTGGACCATGTGCCAAAACGTGGTGCTGTTGGCGACCACCCGCGCGAACGACGGCGCATCCCAAATATTGTTATGGTACATCGGCAACGGCTGGTAGCTCCGCCGGGTCCGTTGCGGGTGGATAATGTAGTTGTAGGTGAGGCAGCCGAAATATTGTCGATCGACGCAGGTGTCGGCGTCGAATGCGGAGAGGATCACCCGATCGTAGGCGATCTTTTCCTGATCGAGGTATTCCCTGGCCTGGCGGGCCGCCCACGCCATGTTCGCCCCTTTGACGCGCGCCTCGCCCGCGATCCCATCGGGATGAAACGTGGTCAGCAGCGCGCCGAAAGAAGAGCCGAACTCCTTCCGAAGGATCTGGGCCTTCCGATAAGCGGGGATCCCCTCCCGTTCCTCGAAGGCGAGCACCACGATCATCCGCTCGTCCGGATAATCGGCCTTCAAGAGCGCTTTGAGCGAAGTGCGGAGGATCTCGATCCCTTCGCGGTAGGTCGGGAAGATCACCAGGTGCCGGATGGTCGTCCAATCCCAAACAGCCGTCCCATCCGCTTCGATCCGCTCGATCTCCTGCAGATGAAGGCGCAGACTCCGGCGTCTCCGTCGCTCGGCCCCTTCCCTTTCCATCCGCGCCATCTCCAGCTCGATTTCACGCCGGTAGACCGAGACCTCTCCGGAGACCTTCTCGCACCGCCTCCGCCAGTCCGTTCCCCACTCCACCCGAACGCGCCGGTAGGCGAACCACATGAAGAGCGAAAAATAGGTGACGCGAATCAGCCAATAGAGATCATAGGCGATAATAAAAACGGCCACCCAGACCGGCCGGAAGAAAGAGAAAACAAAAAGACCGAGGAAGGTCCCCCAAAGAAGGGAGCCGGGGATGATTTCAAAGACACGCTGGAGGAGCGCATCCCTCCGATGGGAAGGTCGAGGCGAAGGGAGGAAGACGCTCATTATGAACGGCTCCCGAGGAGCGATCGGGGCTTGCCGAAGGCAAGGTCGGCTTGGTAGAGGCGATTTCGAAAAAGAAAATAGACCTGATCGCGGTCGTGATAAACGAATTTCGGCGCTTCCCCCGGGATCCGGAGAAGAGAATAGGTGTTGGGCAGGCCCTGCCCCCCGGTTTCGGTGATGTAAACGGCATCGTCGGCGCCGTAGAGAATATGGAATTGATCGCTGTACCAAGTCGGCCCGATGACGGCGCCCCTGCGATGAACCACCAGCTCATAAGAGCCGGCCTCCGGCGCGCCGAGGGTCCCTCCTTCTTGAAGATAGTGAACGATCAGCCCCTGTTTGGTTTGATAGAGAAGACGCCCCCCCGTTTCATCAAACAGGGCGGCCTGAACGCTCCCGGCCAGCGGCAGAACCCTTCCGGAAGGAACATTGTCGATGAGCCAGAGCACTTTGTGCCGGTCGATCAATGCGATCTCTCCGTGCGCCGACAACACCAACTGCTCGGTGAGCCCCCCCTCCGATTCGATCGGAAGCGCCGCGATCTCCGTCCGCTCTCCCGTCCCGAGATCCTGCTTGAAGAGCACCGGAGGAGAGATCGTCACAAAGTAGACAAAATGATCGAGGAGGGAATATCCTTGAATCGGATCGGGAACAACCCGCTCGATCGATTTCGTTCCATAATCGGCCCGGTAAAGCGCTCTCCCTTGCATGAAGAAAAGATTCAATCCCGTTTTGCTCCACTTCCACTGATCGATTTCCCCTTTTTCCGGAGGGATGACTTCAAACGCCCCCTCTTTCCCCCCCTCCGATAACGGGAGGATAAAATACCTCCTGGAGGCGGCGGTCGAGACTGAAAAAGCGATCCCTTGGCCCTCCATCAGCCAAAGAAGGCGGTTGATCGCGCTGTCGGACGAGAGCACCTCTTTTTCCTCTGTATGGAGCGGGAAGAGAAGACGCTCTTTCTCCCCCTCCAAACTGAAGAGCCAAAGGCTCTCCCCTTCATCCGATGTCCCGGCCGATTTTCCCGCCGATTTTCCCGGACGGACATAGACCAGGTTCCGGCCGTCGGGGGAGACGGCGAATGTGCGGATCTCTTCGTTTAAAACGGAGGAGACGGCGATCCGTTTCGGGATGAGTAGGATCTGATCCTCCGCGGTGATACGGTGGCCCTGGACCTCCACCTCTTTCCGCCACGGGCGAAACCCGTCGGCCTCCAGCTCCAGCGTGTAGCGGGAGGGAGAAAGACCCTGGATCTCGGCCGGCGTTCGCTTCACCTCTTCCTGGCGATTGATGAAGATCTTCGCCCCTTCCGGATAAGATTTTAAGACAAGGGTTCCGGTGGGGACCAATACCTGTTCTTGAAAAGAATAACGGTATCCGCTGGCCCCCAGAATGACGACGGGTGCGACGACGGTGAATAAAAAGAAAGCCCCGAGAAAGAGGGCCCTTCGATGATGCAGCTTCATGGGCGTTCCAGCAATTATTGAGGATTGCGGATTTGCGATTGCGGAATCGAACAATGAGAAGAATGCGCCGTTCTCCTTTACTCCGCATTCCCATCCGAAATTTTTATTCCAGGACTTCTAATTGGTTTTCAACTGAAACGACTCCGACGGTGTTTCGCGCAATCTGCTCCGCCGCTCTCTTTTCATCTTCACTCTGGACACGGCCGGTAAGAATGACCTTTCCTTTTTCCGACGCGACATCGATCGGAAGCGCGTGGGTCAATGGATTTTGAATTAATTTCGATGTAATCTTCGACGTGATCACCGCATCTTCAAACCGGTCGGCTCTCCTCGTCCGGCCCACCTCCAAGAGATTCTCAACCCCTCGAACGCCGAGCACCTCCGCCGCCAGCTCGCCCGCGCGCCGTTTGCGATCTTCCGTCGGAAGCGCGCCCGAAAGGGTCACGAGCCCTTGGTGGGTATCGACATTGATCCGGAAGAGATGGAGGGTGGGATCATTGGACAGCTTCGTCCGGATCCTCGACGTGATCGTTGCGTCATTGATCTGCTCTTCATTGACCTTTTCGGGAGATGAAACACATCCGGCCATTCCGATGACCCATCCAAACAAAAGGACGCTAAGGATGCCATAGATCAGCCTCCTCATTTTTTTCTCCATTGTGTATATAGGATGTGTATTGAATCGATGATCGGGGGAGCGGTCTCACGGACCGCTCCCCCGATCGGATTTCTTTACCCTAAATCTTCCAACATAATAACGTGCAATGTGCTTCCCGGACGTTTTGAAGAGGAGCCCTCGATGCGTCCGACCTTGAGATTATCCTCGACCTTTCGGACCCCCTCGGTGTTCTTTGCAAGATCGACCGCCTTCCGCTTCTGATCGGGGGTGTCGACCACACCGCTCAAGAAGACAACCCCGCTCTGGGTATCCACATCAATCTTCATCCCGTTGAGCGCGTCGTCCGAGAGCAGCTTTGCTTTTACTTTGGCCGTCAATGCCGCATCATCGGTTCGCGTGGCGGTCCCGGCGCCCCGATCGGTCGTCCCTTCGTTGTCGTGACGACCCCAAGAGGCGCAACCGGTCATCACACCGATCAAAAGAACGAAGATCAACATCTTGCTGAATGTCTCTTTCATTGTGTTTCTCCTTGTACTTAGTGGAATAGAAATGTCAGACCGCCTCGTATCTGGTAGTTATTCGTTGAAAGATCAGGGAGGGCGGCGCGGACGGTCGCATTATCGATATTCTCCCTAAAGTCCCAAAAGGTCTGACGGTACTCGATATTGAACGCTACGTTTTTCGTCAAGCCGATATCCAGGCCGGCTCCCGCGTGCCAGCCGGGCGCAAGATAGGTCTCCGGCGGGGCGGCGGCCTGAAGGTTGGTCGCCCCGGTCGCAAGCCCGTTCCTAAAGTCGGTCCTAAAAAAAACCCATGTTCCTCCCCCCGCCAAATACGGAGTCACCGGCCAGGGAAAGAAGGTGAATGGGGCGCCGAAGGGATAGATCAATCCCGTGACACTCAACGGGGTCTCCGTCAACACGACCGACTCGTTTAAGAACGTCTCCGTCGTCGCATCCGCAGCAACCTCAATCCCTAAAAAAGAAAGGAACCGAAACCGAAGATGGGCCCCTCCGAATCCGGTCCCCCCGTCCGAATCTTTTGAGTTCTGAAAACCGCCGTGAATGCCGGCGCCGACATTGGCAATCTCCGGCATATACCATGCTCGTTTTGTCTCTTCCTGCGCATAGGCCGACACGGCACCCGTCAGCATCAATGCAAGAACGACGATCCACGCCTTCACACCAAACCACTTCATTCAAAACCTCCCTCACTCCATCAAGAGCGAAATCTTAACCGTATCCGGTCTCTGTCATCGCGATGATCCATTGCATGGATGTGGTTCCGAAACGATGGGCCGATTTAAGACACTCCGTCTTGGGAAAGAATTTCGAACACCGCGATGCGTACCGTCGATACACTGCTTGCTTTCTCTGTACCGAATCGTGCGCTGGTTAGCGGACGATCGCGTTCACCTCGCATCTGCAAGAGTGACCCGTTGTTCCGTTCCACTTCGCGATGAAGACTTCCTCCCTCTGTCGCGAAGGTATTTACCGCTGGGTTACTGGAGATCTCCCTTCTGCAATCAATCCTTTTGAAACGAGTTTATGCGTTACCGATCGAGTGGCGCTTCCCCCTTTTCCGGATCGACTCGCAACGCCCGAGAGGGCATCGATGAGGAGGGCGGCGGGAATTCTCAAGCGCGCCGGTCAAGGGGCAACCGTCCATTCTCCCGCGCTTCGGATGGAAATTAAGCTGCTCGTCGATGAGGGCGGCTGACGACCTTGCGGTTGGATAAGATGACCTTATCTACAATCTCACCGCAGTAAACACATCTCCAGCCTGGATAAAACCATGCGTACTCATCCTCCAGACCATAGAAGTTCTCGTGGACCATCGATCCTGAGCATCTTGGACAATTCATAATCGACCTCTACTCCAAGTAAGTTCGTGTTATCAGATAATGAGGAAATGTGCTCCTCATTTGGCGACTCTGTTGTGGATAAAAAGCAAATTCCATACCAGTCGGCCCATCCCAAAAGTATCGACTAAGACCGGCATCCTGGATCGACGGATGAAAAAATCTGCACTTTTTATGAAGCAT
>SCUR01000160.1 GCA_004297235.1 Candidatus Manganitrophaceae bacterium
TGTCTTCGCCTGAGAGAATATGCGGCCACCCGAGCTTCTGCGGCTCGGTCGGCTCGCCGAATTTTTCTTTGAACCAGTCGGCAATGATGGGGTGAAGATGAGTTAAAGGCATAGGGGCTATTATACGCTTTGAGGAAAAGATAGGGAAGGGGGAGATATAGTTTGACGACTTCCTTGCCTAACTTAAGGAAGGTCTGATATATTTCGGGCTGCATTGATTGTAAAGGTTTTTAGAAAATAAATTATGGCTACATTGTGTATATATTGCGGGGTCGAACCAGGAACTACTAATGATCATGTTCCAGCGAAGAATCTTTTTCCAAAACCGTTACCTAAGCTGATAACAGTTCCTTCTTGTGGAACATGCAATCAGAGATATAAAAAAGATGAGGAACTTTTTAGGGCATGGATTCTTTTTGGTTCTGCAGGGGTTACAAAACATGGAAAATTATTATGGGATCAAAAACTGCATCGAGGATATAAGAAGAACCTGGGTTTAAAAAAGGTCATTGCTCGATCGTTGCGGCAGGTAGATCTTGTAACCCAAGGGGGGATTTACATCGGGAGGAGATGGGAAATTTCCCCTGATGCTAAGAGAATAGAAAATGTCCTCTGGAAGATCGTTAGAGGTCTCTTCTGGGTTGAATATAAGGAGAGATTACCAGAAGACATTCCCACTGAGATTATTCCGATTCACTCCAAAAGAGATCCTCGGATTAGTGAGGCTATTCCAAGGACAAGACAGTCCGCTGCTTTTTGGGAAGGCATCTTTGAGTGCCGATACATCCGATCCCATATGAACACCTATGAGTCTTTTTGGTTGATGGCTTTTTACAGACAGAATTACTTTGCTGTTAAGGTCGATTTCCAAGAGCATGATACTGAATTGTAAGTGTTCTCTTGCGATCCCTAAAATCTCCTCCCCTTTGTAAGGGGAGGCGGGGTGGGGTAGAGGGATGACCAGAGTCAAAAAAGCCGACCCTTCCAACCGTGATCTCAAACGCCGTCTTCGCTCCGACATGACTCCTGCAGAGAAGCAACTGTGGTCTCGGCTTTCTTCCCGTCAGTTTCAATCCTTGAAGTTTCGACGCCAGCATGGAATCGGGCCATACATTGTCGACTTTTATTGTCCGGAGAAAAAATCATAGTCGAAATCGATGGGGAGACCCATGGAAGTGATTATGAGATGTTAAAGGACCGACAGCGCGAGACCTATCTCCGGTCTTTGGGTCTGCAGATCATTCGGTATACCAATGAGGAAATTCTGAAGAGTCTCGAAGGGGTTTTGGACGATTTGGCTCGAAGGGTATAAGGGCCTTCTACCTCCCCTTGCCCCTCCTTACAAAGGAGGGGAATTAAAAACAGAGTACTGATGTAAAAGATTAAGAGGCGGTGAGTCCAATGATACTTCCTCAACGCTCTGGGGTGCGGCCCCGCACCACCGATACGAATCCCCACACCCAGCTCGATCAAAACCCGTCCGCATCGCTTGTCGACGCCCTTTGCGTGCGCCTCTTCGCATTGTCCGGCGTGATCGAGCAGCCGTCGGCGGTGTCGGTGCCGGGGGCCCGCGCCCTTTGGCTGCTTCCGGAAAATGCGAAGGGGCCGCGCGAGGCATTTATGATCTGGACCGAATTCGCCCATGTTCACCCGATGCCGGACGGGAGCCTGCATGTGGCGCTTCCGCCCGATCTGGCTGAAGAGGTGATCCGTCAAGGATGGGGCGAGCCGCATCCGGCGGCCAAGCGGGGGTTGATTCCGGCGAACGTTTGCATGGTCTACGCGCCGAGAGATGAAAACGAAATCGAGATTGTGGCGGGGCTGGTGGAGGAGACGCTGCAGTTTGCGAGCGGAAGGTAATCGATCAAAACCGCGAATCGGACGGAGAGAGTGCGGACGATCGGGTGTTGTTTCGATGGGATTATTTTTTTGTTGTTTCTGTATTCTCGATTGTTATATAGTACATCCGTATTTGCCCCTGCATGATCGACTTGCAATCAATCTCAAACGGGAGTCGCAAGAAGCAGCCAAGAGGAAACGAATCCGGAGCGATTCATCCGCATCTCCTTCTAAACCCGCACATCCTCCGATTTCATTAAAACCTAACGACCTCTTCATCGATTCAGGATTACGAGCGCACCTGCAATCCGAAAAGAAAAGCGTCACACTTTCTCATCGAATAGCGTAGGACGCCTCTTTCGGCTCCTGAGGAAGAGTTCACTCGAAAGGATCACTTCATGAAAGCGCCGTCGGTAAAAATGGGATTGTCGATTCTCTTCGTTTTGATTCTATTCGGACTCCAAGGCTGCGGCAGCGGCGGTACTTCGTCGGAGACGGGAGAGGCCGGCCCTCTCTCGGATGTGAAATTCACCGTGAAGTGGGATGCAACCTCCCCTCCGGCGGCTTCCAATAAAATCCTCAATGCCGCTCAGGGAATCAAGGTCACCGTGACGGGACCCCGGATTACCACGCCGATCTCCAATGGGGTGAATCGCGTGCCCGCTTCCACCGAGGAGACCATCACGCTGAGCAACGTTCCGACCGGCGACAATTCTTTTTTGATCGAAGTCTTCAACAGCGCCTGGGAACAGGCGACGAACGCGAACTTGATTCAGCAGACCACCGCCCCTTTCACGGTCAAAGAGGGAACCGACAATAAGCTGACCGTCACCCTGACGAACGATCTCTGTTTCGCCGTCGCGGTCTCTCCGCCGACCAAAACGATCGGGGTCGGAGATTCCCAGCAATTCACCGCGGTCGCGACCAATGCCGACGGTGAAATCCTGCTGGCCAGGGAGGTGATCTGGTCCTCCGGCGACTCGACGACCGCTTCGGTCGATTCGAACGGTCTGGCGGCGGGGTTAAAACGGGGGGGTGTGAACATCCAGGCTTCCTGCGATAACCGAAGCGGGCAGGCCGGTTTGACGGTGATTATCGCCCGCCCCAAGAATCTCAAGGCGACGGGGGGAGACGGAAGCGTTACCCTCACCTGGGACCCGGTGTCGGGCGCCTCGGGTTATAAGATCTACTATCGGGACAGCCCGGGGGTGACCAAAGGGAATGGGGTTTCGATCTCAAATGCAAGCAGCCCTGCGGTTGTGAACAATCTGACGAACGGGAAAGCGTATTATTTTGTCGTAACGGCCGTCGTTGGGGCGGAAGAGAGCTTCGACTCGGCGGAGGTGTCCGCCACGCCGATCCTCTCCGCCGGTACGGTCGACATCACAATCAACTAGATCGGCGAACCGATGCGCTCCGTCGGGATCAAATTCGTTTTTCTCCTTCTCCTTTCGATCATCGGGGGCGGATGCAGCGGGGATTCCCCGGCATCCGCCCCTGTGGGATCGATCGAAATGGTGATCGACTGGCCTTCGGAGAGCAAACCGGAAGGAGCGGCGAAGCGCGGCAAGATTCTGAACGCGGCCCAAAGCATTCAGGTCGTCGTGACCGGTCCCGGAATCACGACCCCGATTTCCCAGTGTACGAGCAGAGTGTCGGGGACGAGCCAAGTCATCACCCTTCAGAACATTCCGACCGGCGACAACAGCTTTACCCTGACCCTGTTCAATCAATCATCTTGTCAAGGGAGCAAGGTTGATGAGGAAACACGTTTATTAAACGTTCTCGCCAACCAAGTGAATCCGCTCACCGTCACCTTCACCGGGCAGAGGGTCTTTACGGTTGAGGTCGCTCCCGCGACGACGACGATCGCGATCAACGGACAGGCCTCTTTCACCGCCGCCGCCAAGAACGCCGACGGCGAGGCCCTTTCCGGGAAGACGGTCTCCTGGTCCTCCAGCAAGCCGAACGTCGCCTCGATCGATTCCGCCGGATCGGCCAAAGGGCTTGCGGACGGGAGCACGATCATCACTGCATTCATCGAAGGACAGAGCGGCACGGCGCAGTTGAATGTCGGTTCCGCAACGGCCGATCTCTGCACCGTACAGGGGACCCCTCCTCCGATTCCGAATATTTCGTTGCAACAGATCCTCAACGGCGGATCTCTTTCCAGCCCGGTCCACATCACCCACGCCGGAGACGGCAGCGGGCGTCTCTTCATTGTTGAGCAGCGAGGAACGATTCAGATCCTGATTGGTGGAACGCTTCAGCCTTTCCTCGATATTCGAGACCGTGTGCTCAACCAAAACGAGATGGGATTACTGAGCCTGGCGTTTCATCCGAACTTCAGCACGAACGGCCTTTTCTACGTCAACTACTCCACCAATCGGCTTCTCGACGGAAATCAGGAGCGCCGCTCCGTCATTTCCGAATTTAAAGTCGGCGCGACCCCGGCCGAAACAGCCGCAAGCGAGCGAATTCTCCTGAAGATCGTTCACCCGAACGACTATCACAACGGCGGCCAGCTCGCCTTTGGGCCGGAGGCGCAACCTTATCTTTACTTCGCGATGGGAGATGATGGCGAGAGTTATGCCGCCCAAGATTTGACCTCGCTTCTCGGCAAAGTGCTTCGAATCGATGTCGATCACAAAGACGCCGGGTTGGAGTATTCCATCCCGGCGGACAATCCGTCATGGGGTGTTTCCGGAGCACGCCGGGAGATCTGGGCCTATGGATTCCGGAATCCCTGGCGCTTCAGCTTCGATCCGGTCACCGGCTTTCATTACCTCGCCGATGTCGGCGAAAACTCCGTGGAAGAGATCGACATCATCCGGAAAGGGCTCAACTACGGCTGGGACCAAGTCGAGGGGGATCAGTGCAGCCCCGTCCATCCGAACTGCACCCTTTCCAACTATACCCCCCCCATCCAAGTCCATTCGCACACCGAGTTTCAGTCGATTATCGGAGGGGTGGTTTATCGCGGATCAAAGGTTCCGAATCTTTGCGGGGTCTATGTTTATGGCGATTTTTCGACGGGAAAGATCAGGGGACTTCGCTACGACGGGACAAGGATTACGGAACAACGTGATCTGATCACCCTCTCCACGCTCACCTCCTTCGGCGAAGATGACAACCACGAGGTCTATGCCGTCAGCTACGGCGGCGCGCTTTATAAAATCTCGGCGCCTTAACCGATCTCGATTCCCTTTTCCCTCTGCCCTGGACCGCGCACGACAACTCCTTTCCGGAAAGACGGCGGCGCCGTCGCGTCTGAGTGGGACGGCGCCGTTTCCCCTTTTTATCCTAAATTAATTTAAAAATAACTTGACACCGGAAATCCGATGCGGTACTCTGCTGATATTGAGATTGATTCTCAATTGCACTTGATGAGGCTCGCGCCATCACTTTTCCCCTGGCCCAAAGCCCAAAGCCGCAGTGACTTGGCTTTGGGCTTTTTTATTTTAGGTTGAATGATGAAGCGTTCTGTTGAGAAAAATTCGGATTCGGAGGACCTTCGCTGTTTGTGCGGAAATCTGGTTGCCCGGATCGTTCGAGATCAGATCGAATTGAAGTGCAAACGGTGCAAGCGGATCCATCTGATCCCGCTGCCGCCGGGAAGTTCTTCGAAGATTTCAAAAAACATCCCCAAGAACCGGGAGAGCAAAGACCCAGAGAGCGAAGACGGTTGAAGTCGTTGAGGTCAGAAACGGGAACCGTCCTCTTCCCCTCGAAGGAGAACGGTTCGCGATAAGATGAGAGAGGCTAGCGGTTTTTCGCCCCACGCCCCGAATAATCGGTTTTTATTCGGGGCTTTTTTTTGGAAAGTGAACATTAAAGAGCGAGGAATGTGATGGACGAGATATTTCATCGGTTGGCTTTGTTAGGAGACGTCTGGATCCTCTGGCTGCTGATCGCCGCCAGCGTCGTTTCGTTCGGCGTGATGCTGGAGCGGTGGTCGGTCTTTCGGATAAACCGTCTCGACTTCCCGCGCTTCCTTGAGGAGTTGTCGGGCCGTTTGGAAGCCGGGGATCTGGCCGGCGCCCGACAGGCGGCTCAAAAAGCCCGGGGGGTGGAAGGGCGGGTGGCGGCGGCCGGGTTGGAGCACTTCACCAAGGGAGCGGCTTCCGTCGAGGAGGCGATGACCTCGCGCCTGGTGTTGGAGCGGGCGATCCTGGAGCGCAACCTGATTATCCTCGGAAGCTTGGGAAACAACGCCCCTTTCATCGGATTGTTCGGCACGGTGCTCGGCATCATCAAGGCGTTCAATGACCTGGCGGTGAGCGGTCAGTCGGGGGTCGGCGTCGTGATGGTCGGCATCTCCTCGGCGCTTATCGCGACGGCGTTCGGGATCTTTGTGGCGATCCCGGCCGTGGCGGCCAATAACGTCTTCCACATCCGCGTGAAGCGGGTGAGCGCCAACGCCCAAAGCCTTATTCATCGGGTGCAGGTTTATTTGCGGGATGAGACAAAGAGAGGTCCGCAATCCCTTGTCGGCGCCGCGGAAGAAGAGAAAGAGGAGGTGCGCGCATGAGCGGACAGGACTCCGGCGATGACGGGGTGGTGACCGGCATCAACGTGACGCCGCTGGTCGATGTGGTGTTGGTGCTTCTGATTATCTTTATGATCACGGCCCATTTGACCTCCCACGGGGAGTTAAAGATCAATCTGCCCAGGACGGCCGGGGCGGAGTTGTCTCCCACCAGCACGGGCTTGACCGTCTCGCTCGACGGCGAGGGCCGGCTCTTCCTCATGGAGGAAGCGGTTGATCTCAACGGTTTGAAAGCGAACTTGGCCCGTGAGGCGGAATTGAATCCCGGCGTGCGGGTGACGTTGGCCGCAGAGGGTCGGATTCCCTACCAGCAGGTTGTGAAGGTCCTGGATACCATCAAGCAGTCGGGGGTCACCCGGGTGGCGTTGGCGTCGGAACAGAGCGGGTCGGAGCCTTAAAATGGATTTCATCAAACGGGTGTTGAGCGGCGTCCATGTGGGGATCTTTCTATCGGCCCTGGTCCATGCCGGGATGGGAGGCGGGCTCTATTATACTTTGACCGTTCCCTCCACCCCGCCCATTGTAGCCGAACTCGACCTTTCCATGATGTCGCTCCGACCGGTTCCCCCCCTCCCTCCCCCGCCGCCGGGATCCGGATCAAAACCGACGGCGGAAGCAGCGCCCGGTCCGGCCCGGACCGTGGCGAAGCGGCGCGCGGCGGCGGTTTCTCCCCCCCCTCAGGAAACGCCGCCTCGGGAGAACCTCCCCTCGCCGGTCGTTTCGGAATTCCCGTCTGAAGTCCCGGAAACTTCACCTTCGGAGGAGGTTGCTTCCGCCGTCTCTTCCAGCGAGGTTCACGAAAATTACGAAACCGGATCCGCTGCAGAGGAAGCGGTC
>SCUR01000161.1 GCA_004297235.1 Candidatus Manganitrophaceae bacterium
GCCGATTCAACCAGACCGGCCGGCAACTTCTCGCCGCAAACCGTTCCGGTTTTTTGGTATTCCTTCCAGCCGGAGCCGGAAAGATAGCCCCGGACGATGCATTCCACCGGAAGCGGCTCGGCTTTCCGGACCATCATGCTCCGCCCTTCCAGGACCTCGCGGTAAGGCTGGCACTTTGCAGGAAAACGGTCGAACTCGGCGGTGATCACATGGTTCGGCACCGAATCTCCCATTTTGGCGAAGAGATCGAACCAATGAAGGGAGAGCTGCGTGAGGACATACCCTTTCCCCAGGATTCCTTCCGGGAGAACGACGTCGAAGGCCGAGATCCGATCGGACGCCACGAAGAGAAACGCGTCGCCCAGATCGTAGATATCCCGCACCTTCCCCCGCTTGGGCGTTCCCAAGCCGGTCAGCCGGCTTTCCAGAAGAATGTCCTTCGGAACCTTCATGCTCATCCCCATCGCTCCTCCCCAGATTTAGAAATCATTCTTTTTTATCCTACTTATCGCCCGATTGTCAACGGGGAAAGGTGATCCAAGTTTAGCCGTTCACCAACTTCACGACGGCCTTATTCTTAAAATAGTCGATGATATTCAACGCCGCATATTTCTGCTCGATCCGAAAGAGCGCAAACGGAGATTGAATGAGGGCGTCGGCGAGAAGAACCTTGTTGACACCGCCATGGGCCACAATCGCGACCTCTTCGGCCGGATGTTTCTTCAAGATGATTTCGAGCGCCGAAAGCGCGCGTTCTCCAACCTCCCGATAGGTCTCTCCCCCTTTGGGCCGACTTTCAGCCGGATCGGTCAGCCAGAAAGACCATCCCTCCGGATCTCGGATCGAGATCTCCGCCGCATTGTACCCTTCCCACGCACCGAAATTCTTCTCCCTCAATGATGGCATCTGCAAGAGAGGAACCCCGCACGCCTTCGCAATCGCCTCTCCTCCCCGAACGCTTCGCTGAAGATCGCTCGTATAAACCGCGCGGATCGGATGGGAAGCAAGACGCGACGCGATCTCTTCGAGTTGAGCGATCCCTCGCGGCGTCAGGCCGACGTCGGTCTGGCCATTAATGCTCGTTCGCTCGAAGGTCGTCACCTCTCCGTGGCGAAGGAGGTAAATTCGGGTCGGTCGATCTTCGGGCAGAAAAGAAAAACGGGGAGCGCCGTCGCACCATGGCATTTGAGATTTTTCCTTTCTGTTGCCCAGAATAAAAAAACCGGGACCTTTAAAAAGGGCCCCGGCTGATATCGGTGGAACGGGAGACGGGATGGCTCCCCATAAAAACGGGGAGTGCGTCGTACGGAAGCTTCGCTCTATTTGAATTCCGATCTTGCGGCAAAGCCGCAAGATCGGTGCGCCGTCGAACCCGCAGTGGTCGCGGGTGATGGCACCGAAGCCCATTCGACTCTATCAAACTTACGAGACAAATTGGAGCGGGAGACGGGATTCGAACCCGCGACCAAGAGCTTGGGAAGCTCCTACGCTACCACTGCGCTACTCCCGCGTGGTTTGAAATATTATCCGTTTCAAAAATCGTTGTCAAGCCGTTTACCCTCGCATTGAAAAAAGCCGGCGCGACCTGGACGCTGCTACTTGGAATGTTTCTCGACGAACTTCTTAATCTCGTCGAGGTTCTCCAAGATCAACTTGGCTTTCTTCAATCCAAACTGAAAAGGAAACTTATCATCCGGTCCTTGGCTCAATACCAACATCGGATTCCCTTTGAACTCAGATTCAGTTGCCGGCATGTTCTCTCCTCCTTTTGTTCGATAAACCTTCTCTTAAGAAGGGATCTTCTTTTCCACCGGGCGGACCGAAGGGGCCAGCAGATAGCCCCGGCTTCCCAACACCAGGGCAAAGCCGACCGCCACATAAATGACGCCGCGGATAAAGTATGACGCGCCCAAGAGTCGGATCACCGTTCCGATCAGCATCATACTTGCAATCAAGATCCAGCTTTTCAGGCTGAACGTCATATAAAAAGGGCTTCTCTCGGGAAGTAGTTCGATCCGAGCAACATTTTTTCGCGCGATCTTCGGCAGAACAAAATTCCCCTTCGCAAAGCCAACGGCCAATGCAATGACGAAGCCTATCCCTTCGACTATTCCGGGCGTCCCCCGGGCCGGGTCGAGCTCGCTCATTGTTCTATCCCTGAAGAGAAAAATCCCCCCGGCGATCAGCAGGCCGGTCCCCACCAGGGCCCACAGAATGAACGCCAACCTCAGATGCGTCTCGCGTGATACTTCCATTACGTTGCTCCTTTCTTTAATCTTTCTTGACGTTGTCTTAACACTTCATATGCGATCACGCCGACGGCCACCGAAACGTTGAGCGAAGAAACACGCCCCCGCATCGGGAGCGAGACAACCTGATCACAATGTTCGAGGACCTTCTGATGGACCCCTTTTCCTTCGGCCCCGACCACGATCGCCACCGGATCGGCGAAATCATAGTCCAGATAAGAGGTCGGCGCCCCGGTTTCAATCCCCACGGTCCAGATGTTCTCTTTCTTCAATCGATCGATCGTCGCGGAGATATTGACGACCCGCGCCACCGGCACGTGAACCACCGCCCCGGCGGAGGCCTTGGAAACCACTCCGGTCAACCCGGCGGCGCGCCGCTCCGGGATAATCACCCCCTGCGCCCCCACCGCATCGACCGTCCGGATGATCGCCCCCAAATTGCGGGGGTCTTCCACCTCGTCGAGGATGAAGAGAAACGGCGGCTCCCCGCGCTGCCGCACCCGCTCCAAAAGCTCGTCCAGGTCGGTATAACTTTGCGCCGAGAGAAGCGCGACGACCCCCTGGTGTTTGGCCGTCTTGGCCATTCGGTCAAGCACATCGCGCGGGACCGTCTGCACCGTCGCCCGCTGCTGTCGGGCGTGTGTCCGGATCTCGTCGACCTCCGTGCCGCCCCGCCCGGGCGCAAGAAAAACCTTGTTCAGCCGCTT
>SCUR01000162.1 GCA_004297235.1 Candidatus Manganitrophaceae bacterium
GTCGCCCCCCGGCCTTCTCCCGGACTTTCCACGGAAACCGTTCCGCCGTGAAGCTCGACCAGATGCCGGACGATCGCGAGTCCGAGTCCGAGGCCGCTGTGCGAACGGGTGCTGGAAGAGTTCGCCTGCCGAAAGCGGTCGAACACATAGGGGAGAAAATCGGGGGCGATCCCGATGCCGGTGTCGCTGACGCGGATCTCGACATGGAGATTTGTTCGCTCCACCTGCACGGCGACCGTCCCTTGCTCCGGCGTGAATTTGATGGCATTCGACAACAGATTCCAGATGACCTGCTGCAGCCGGTCCGGATCTCCCAGGACGGAAATCGACGGATCGGAGAGCCGGCAGGAGAGGGCGATCTCCTTGGCCTCGGCGGCCGGCTGAACGGTGTCGATGGCGGCGCGAAGAATGGGGGCGATTTCAATTTGGCGGACGTCGAGGTGAAGCTTCCCGGAGACGATCCGGGAGACATCGAGGAGGTCTTCGATGAGCTGGGTTTGAGCCGCCGCGTTTCGCGCGATCGACTCCAGGCCGCGCCCGGTCGTCTCCGGATCGAGCGCTCCGTCCTGCAGCAGATGCGACCATCCCAAAATGGCATTCAGCGGGGTGCGAAGCTCGTGGGAGACGACCGCCAGGAATTCGTCCTTGGCCCGGTTCGCCGCCTGCGCCTGCCGGTAGAGGCGCGCATTCTCGATGGCCAGGGCGGCGCGCCGGGAAAGATCCTGCGCCAACGCCAGATCGCCCGGGTGATATCGCCGGCCCGACTCCGCGGAGAGGAAGGTGATCGCGCCGATCGGCCGTCCTTGAACGATGAGGGGAACGATCATCACCGATTGCAGCCCGAGCGTCCGCAGAATCCGAAGATGCGCTTCGTCGCGGGCCGCCGCCGCCAGCTGCGCATCGGTGATCTCGGAGTAGATTTCCGGTTGGCCGGACCGCAGGACCTGCGGGACCCCATACGGATCGGCCGGGTTCGTCGGGTAGCGCTGCTCGATTTCTTGGGCCCATTTCACCTTTTCCGGGTTGACGTGGGCGACCGCGAGCGGGCGGATCGGTCCCTCTTCGTCGGCCATGCTGACGACGCACCAATCGGCCAAATGGGGGACCGCCAGCTGCGCGACCCGGGCGAGGGTCGTTTCATATTCGAGGGAGGAGGCCAGCAGCGCGCTCGCCTCCGAGAGGAACGTGAGACGCCGCTGGGCCGCTTCGGCTTCGATCCGCGCCGTCTGCTCGCGGACCAACTGCTCCCGCTCCGCCTCCATTTTTTTTCGTTCCGTGATGTCCTCCGAGATGCCGAGCAGATAGAGCGGTTTTCCGTCTTTGTCGTAGAGGGGGATCTTTTTGGTATGGAGGAACCGGGTGCCGAGGTGCCGGGTCTGGATCGGCTCTTCGGGAATGTCCAGAAGACGCCCGTCTTCGATCACCTGGCGGTCTTTGGCGACGAAGAAGTCGGCCTGCTCTTTCGGAAAGAAGTCATAATCGTTCTTGCCGATCAAATCCGCTCTGGGATAGCCGAGCAGCGCCTCCCCGGCCTTGTTGAATCGGACGAACCGAAGCTCGCGGGCTTCTTTCACGAAAATCATGTTGGGAAGGTTTTCGACGATGGAGTTCAGGAAGGCTTCCGCGCGCCGGAGCTCCTCTTCGGCCTTCTCCCGCTCGGTAATGTCCTGTCCGGTGCCGATCATCTTGACCGGCTCGCCCTTCGGGTCGAGAACGGTCTCTCCGCGCGCATAAAGCGTCCGGACGGCCCCGTCCGGACGGACGATCCGATGGTAAAAACTGAACGGCCGGCGATCGGAGAGGGCCCGTTTAATGGTCTCCCCGGTGTGGGCGCGATCTTCCGGGTGAACACGGTCCAGAAACGTCTCATAACCGATTTCACACGACCGGGGTTCGAGGCCGTAAATCCGGTAGAGCTCGTCCGACCAGGTCACCTTGTTTTCCGCGATATCCCATTCCCAGCTTCCGAGAGACGCGATCTCCTGCGCCGTTGCGAGCTGGCGCTCGCTCGCGCGAAGCTGCGCTTCCTTTCGATTTCGCTCGGCGATTTCGTTTTCCAGCTCTCGATTGGTCTCTTCCATTTGAACGGTCCGCTCCGCCACGCGACGCTCCAGCTCCAGATTCAGCTTCTTCAGGTCGCGCTCGGTTTGCGCGGCGCGCCGTTTGGCCCTTTGCATGACGGCGCCGAGCGCCGTCATGGTGAGTCCTTCCAAAATAAAGACCCAGAGCTGGATCAAAGAAGTCCGGTCGGGGATCTTAAACGTGTAAAACGGGGAGAGGAAAAAATAGTCGGCGACGGCGGCCGCCAGGAGCGTCGTGACGAGGCCGGGCCCGGCGCCGCCCTGCCAAGCGCTCAACAGGATGGGAGCGAAGAGAAGGAGAAAAGGCCGCTCCGGTCCGAGAGAGGCGAAGGCCCACTCTTTTAGAATGATCGCGAAAAGGAGGGCCAGCGGCCCGATCCCGTACCTCACAAGAGGGTGTTCTTTTTTCAATACCATGTTCCCTATTCTTGACGACGGCCCGGTCGGCCGGTTCGAGACGGATCAATTGATAGTAGTATGACTTCAGAGTAAAATCAAGGCATGGGTCTCCGAGGGTTTCTTTCGAGCGGCCCGCGGGAGGGTTGGTTGCTCCCGGATGGCGAAGTCGATATAATTTCTCATACATCAGGAGACGAGGCCGAATGAAGATCGGAAATCGCGCGGCGTTGATCGTCGTAGACGTTCAAAACGACTTCTGCCCGGGAGGGGCCTTGGCGGTGCCGGAAGGGGACCAGGTCGTTCCGGTGTTGAACGAATATATCCAAACCTTTCTCGGAAAGAAGGCGCCGATCTACGCGACCCGAGATTGGCATCCCGCCGATCATGTTTCTTTTCGGGAGCAGGGAGGGATTTGGCCTCCGCACTGCGTCCAGGGAACCAAGGGAGCCGATTTTTACCCCTCCTTGACCCTGCCTGAAGAGGCGGTGATCCTTTCGAAGGGGAGCGATCCGAAAGAAGAGGCCTACTCCGGTTTTCAAGGGACCGGCCTCGGCGCGCGTTTGAAACGGCAAGGCATCCGGCGGCTTTTTATCGGGGGGCTGGCGACCGATTACTGCGTCAAGCACACCGTTCTCGATGCGCTGGGGGAGGGGTTTGAGACGGTGTTGTTGCGGGATGCGGCAAAGGGGGTGGAGGCGAAGACGGGGGATACCGAACGGGCGCTCTCCGAGATGGCAGAGGCGGGGGCTTATTCGGTGATTCGGGGGGAGTTGAAAAGTGAATAGCGATAGGAAGGAAATAAAAACTAGATTAAGTACTGATTGGAATGGGGTTTCACCCCAAGCCCCACCGCGGGGGTTGCTTGCCCAACCCCCTTCGGCTTCCCAAGGGACACCAAGGGGAGCAAGCCCCCTTGGAACCCCCGACGGTCGAACTCGGCGCGA
>SCUR01000163.1 GCA_004297235.1 Candidatus Manganitrophaceae bacterium
CCAATCCCAATCCGACCCCCCCGAACTCCCTTGTGGCGCTGGCATCGACCTGATGAAAGGCATCGAAGATTTTAGAAAGCTCTTCCTGCTTGATGCCGATCCCGGTGTCCCGGATCGAGAATTCAATTCCCCCTCTTTCCGGCAGATCTTTGGCTGAGAGGAAGATCCCGCCTTGCATGGTGAACTTCACCGCATTCGAGACAATATTGGTGATGATCTGTTTGATTTTCTCGGCGTCGGACTGAAGAACCGGAAAAGCCTGCGGCGGATGGAACTGGATCGAAAGCGATTTTTTTTCGAACAACGGCTGCATCCCGGATAAGACCCCCTGAATGAGGGAAGGAATCTCGACGGGACCGAGGCGGACAGACATCTTCCCCGATTCGATCCGGGAGAGATCGAGGACATCGTTCACCAGGTTGAGAAGATCGTCGGCGTTCCTGACCACCCCTTCCAAAGGGGTCTTTTGCTCCGGGCCGACCGCGCCGTAGGTTTCATCGAGCAAAAGAGAGCTGTAGCCGATGATGGCGTTGATCGGCGTCCTCAATTCGTGAGAGACATTCGAGACAAACTCCGATTTGATCCGGCTCGCCTCCAGCGCTTGAATCGTCTTCTTCTTCAGTTCCTCCTCCGCCTCCCGCTGCTGCGTGATATCTTCGGCGATTCCGGCGACGCGGAAAACCCGGCCCAACCGGTCTTTAATGGGAAAGCTGCGGTCTCTGATCCAGCGGCTCGACCCCTCGGGCCGGACCACGCGGTAGACGACCTCTGCGGCCTCCCCTCGGACCTGTTGTTCCAAATAGGCCTTCATCTGCGGGTGGTCTTCGGGATGGATCGCTTCCAAAAAAGATCTCGGCTGCTGATAGAGGCTTTCACAGCTGCGGCCCCATATTTTTTCATATGCGGGGCTGATATAAAGGATCTCCGATTTGTGGGGATCGGACATCCAAAAGACCTGATGGATATTTTCCGCGAGCTGCCGGAAGCGGTTTTCAGATTCCCGGAGCTTCTCCTCGGCCTCTCTTCGCTCGGTGATATCGGTGATGGTTCCGATGTACCCGATCCCCTCTCCGGCGTCATTGCGCAGGGGAATGGCGCTGCCGTAAAGCCAGGTCACCTTCCCTTGAGGGGTCTGGAAGCGGTACTCGGAGGCAAACTCGCCCCCCCCTCTTGTCGCCTCATTCCACTCGTTAAAAACCCGCTCTTTGTCTTCGGGGTGCAGAGCGCGCGCCCATCCCGTTCCCTTCGCCTCCTCCTGCTTCATTCCGGCCATCTCGCACCAACGCTCGTTGACAAAGAGACAGTTCCCCTTCGGGTCCGTTTGGAAAATACCGACCGGCGCATGACTGGTGAGGGTCCGGAACCGCAGCTCGCTCGTCTGAAGCGCCGTATCGCGCCTTTGGATCTCATCCAACATCTCGTTGAAACCTTGAACGAGCAGTCCGAGCTCATCCTGACCATGCTTCTCCGCCCGGATGGTATAGTCCTTTCGAATCGAAATCGCTTTGGCGGTCGTCACCAGATGGGAAATCGGATCGGAAACGACCCGTTGAAATCGGGAAGCCAACAACAGGGCGACGAAAGACGCCGCCACGATCAGGACCGCGGTGACGGCGATATACTGCTTCAGCGCCGAATAGAGATCCTCCAGGTCGGATTGGATATAAACCGTCCCAACCCGCTCATCTCCCAAGTCAATGGGACGGAAGAGGATCAGCGAGTTCCTCTCGAAACGGGAGACGCTTTCTTGAACGGGGGGCGGGAGAAACCCTTCCTGCGTCCCCTTGCCGACATAGGTCGCAAAGACCCGGCCCTCTTTTGTGTAAATCGCCGCGGTCATGACGTGGGGATAGGCCGCCAGCGCCGCCAAGGTCTCCTCCCCCGCTTTCGGATCGTTGAAGGTCAGGGCCGCCGTACTATTGGTGCCGATGACCGCCGCCAAGGTGGAGAGATTGTAGGTCAGGTTTTGGCGAACCTTGATGACATGGTAGGTGATCGAGGCCGCGCCGGCCAAGAGAAGTACGATGCCGCTGGTCAACACGGTCAGCAACATCAGCTTGGCTTTGATCGATCGGTCTTGAAACTTGCGCATGAACACTCCGAGACATTCCTTCCAATCTTAGCAGCTTCGAGGGGATCTTAAAAGATGCATCTTTGCAATCGGCCCGTTTTTCCTCGATAATTCATTTCTGCGAAGAGCCCCCCCAGTGAAGATACTAAAATTCTCCGTAGGGATTCAAGCAAGATCGGAAGAGC
>SCUR01000164.1 GCA_004297235.1 Candidatus Manganitrophaceae bacterium
ACACCGAGGAGGGCCAAGCTTCTTCTCGCGCTCGCCGTCGGCTATCTCCTTTTGCCGTTCGATCTGATTCCCGATTTTATTCCTCTGGTCGGCCAGCTCGACGACATGATCATCGTGCCGGCCCTGGTTCTAGTGGCGCTGAAAATGATTCCCAAAGAGGTCATCGAGGAATGCAGGATGACGACAAAGGATGGAAGCTAATCGAATCGATTTGACGCAGGGTTCCTCACGATCATTGGGAGAAGATGGATGGAGATTGCAAAATCGCTCGTTTATTTCATTCTCGCCGGACTCTGCGAGATCGGCGGCGGATATCTGGTCTGGCTCTGGCTTCGGGAGGGGAAAGGCGTCACGTTCGGTCTCCTCGGCGGAGCGACGCTGATTCTCTACGGCGTGATCCCCACGCTGTAGCCGGCGCATTTCGGAAGAGTCTATGCCGCCTATGGCGGGATTTTTGTGGTCCTGGCCCTCTTGTGGGGATGGAAGGTGGACGAGATTGTCCCGGATCGCTTTGATTTGATCGGGAGCGCTCTCGCCCTGATCGGCATGTCGGTCATCATGTATGGGCCGAGGGGGTGATCTTGATGAAGAGACGGCCCGATTTGCCTTGAAGAAAAATCCGCGGCGTCATGAGACACCGCGGTGTTCCTCTCGAATAGGCTGGCCCACGCTTGCGCCGCTCACTTCGCCGTCCGTCTGAAATATCCTTCGAGCAGGTCGACCAGAGCCAGATCCACCTGGGCCGCAAAATCCGCCATGTCTGTGTTCCTGGCGGCGGAGGCTTTTTTCATCCCCTCCATCGCCGTGTTGACCGCATCACGCAATCCTTTATCCATGACCCGGGGCTCTATTGCGTTCCAATGCTGTTGCGCCTCGTTGACGGTGCTTTGAATCGAAGACCAATCGACCGCTTTCCTGTGCAAAAGCGCCCGCGTTTTAAACCCTGCATAATCGAGAAGTGACACTTCCACCGGCGCCTGCAAGCTGCCTCTGTCGAGGGATTCAATCAGCACCCGATAGGCCTCGACCGACTTCAAGGCGATTTCCTCAAAATGTCCTTGCCGCTGCGCCTGCTCAATCCCGGAGACAAGCGATTTCAACTCCTCTTTCGCTCTTCGGGAGAGGACTGAATCAAGTTGGGGAGCCTGCTCGCCGTATGCTTTGAGAGACAGGGTGATCTTCTCTTTTTGTCCCGCCAAAACATATTCCGTAATATCTTCAAACGGAGAAGCCACGGTAAGCAGCTTCTCGTTGCGCGAACTCTGAGCCGTTGCGGACGACACGGCGTTTTTCTGTTCCGCGGGGCGTCCTCCTGCGCAACTCGATAAAAGAAAGGCGATGAGAATCAGCATGAGAGTTACATTCATTTTAAAATCGCTCACGATCATGGGTTTCCTCCAAAGAAATCTGCTCCCAAAAAACGGAAAGACAAAAAATGAGGGGTCTGGGATCGATCCTTGAGAACACTTATACTAAGGTATAGGTAGATTTTTCCGGATTTTTCTGTCAGTATCTTCCACAAAGCGGATGTTTGTCAATGATCTGACTGACCAAGTACTGTCCTAATTTGGCGCGTCATTGCGAGCGTAGCGAAGCAATCTTTCCTTAAACCGAGATTGCCGCGCACCCTATCGGGTGCTCGCAACGACAAATTAGGACACTACCACTGACCATGATGGAGCGTCGCCTGAACCCTCAATTTTGGCATCCCGCCGTGCAAGGTTTGCTGGGCGTCGTCGGCGTGGGGCTGATTACTTTCGCTTGCTTTCAAGTTCAAACCCCTTATATCTTTGCGACGGCCGCGCTTCTCTATCTCATGGTCGTCGTGATTCTCTCCCTCAATGGAAAATTTATTCCATCGGCCTTTGTCTCTGTTGTCGCCGTCTTCTGCTTGCAGTACTTTTTTCTTTC
>SCUR01000014.1 GCA_004297235.1 Candidatus Manganitrophaceae bacterium
AAAGAGAGCCGGTCCGGGCATGCCGCGTGGGAAGGACACAATCGAAGAGATCGATCCCCCGCATCACCCCTTCCACCAAGTCTTGGGGGGTGCCGACTCCCATCAAGTAGCGCGGGAAGGTGTCCGGAATCAGCGGAACCACCTCATCTAAAATGTGAAGCATCTGCTCCTGGGGCTCTCCGACCGAGAGGCCGCCGATCGCCATCCCGTCAAACCCGATCTCCAGCAGACCCTCGGTCGCCCTTCTCCGCAGGTCCTCGTAGAATCCTCCTTGGACGATGCCGTAGAGGAACTGGCCTTCACGCCGATGCGCCGCTTTACAGCGGCGGGCCCAATCGAGCGTCCGATCGAGCGAGGCGGCCGTCTTCGCGTAATCGGAAGGATACGGCAGACACTCGTCAAAGGCCATGATGATATCGGCCCCTAATCCCTCCTCGATCTCGATCGCCTTCTCCGGCGTAATAAAATGGCGGGAGCCGTCGAGATGAGATTGAAAAGTCACCCCCTCGTCGGTCACCTTCGTCAAGAGATTCAAGCTGAAGATCTGGTAGCCGCCGCTGTCGGTCAAGATCGGATGGTTCCATCCGATGAAAGAGTGAAGCCCCCCGCGGCGGGCGACAAATTCATGCCCCGGTCGAAGATAAAGATGATAGGCGTTGCCGAGGATAATTTCAGCGCCGAGCCGTTCCAGGTCCTCGGGCGCCATCCCCTTGACGCTTCCCAGCGTCCCGACCGGCATGAAGGCGGGGGTCTGGATATCGCCGTGAAGAGTGCGGACGATCCCCCGCCGCGCCGGTATCTTCTCGGAGCGGTGAAGGAGCTGAAAGTGCCTTCCCCCCTGCGCTTCCTTCTTCTCGGCCACCGGATTGATCTCGACCCTCTCCATTACATCCGCTCCGGCGCGCCCACCCCCAAAATGGCCAGGGCGTTTTTCAGCACGATCTGAACGGCCGCCATCAAGACCAGCCGGGCGCGCGTTCGGGGAAGATCCTCGGTCACCACCCGATGATCGAAATAATAACGGTGGAGCATCGCGGCCAGTTCCTGAAGGTAGAAGGTCAAACGGTGCGGCTCCAATCCTTCCGCCGCCGACTGCACCAGATCCGGGTAGAGGGAGAGCTGCTTCACCAACGCCTGCTCCTCCGGAAGATCCAAAACGGCCAGATCGGCCGCGGTCGCCTTTTGAATCTCCTCCTCCACGCGCCATCCCCGCTCGGTCGCCACCCGGATGATGCTGCAGAGGCGAGCATGCGCATACTGGACATAGTAGACCGGGTTTTCAGTGGAGGCCTTCTTGGCCAGCTCCAGATCGAAATCGAGCGACGTATCCGATCGCCGCATCAAGAAAAAAAACCGGGTCGCATCGACCCCGACTTCGTCCATCACCTCCCGCAGCGTGACGAACTCGCCGGAGCGCTTCGACATCGCCACCGGCTTCCCCTCCCGAAGCAGGTTGACCAACTGATGAATCAGGATGTCGAGCCGATCCGGGGAATAACCCATGGCGGCGACGGCGGCCTTCACCCGGGCAATGTAGCCGTGATGGTCGGCCCCCCAGATGTCGATCAGCCGGTCATATCCCCGTTCGAATTTGTTCCGGTGGTAGGCGACGTCGGAGGCGAAGTAGGTCATCTGCCGATTGCTCCGCATCACCACCCGGTCTTTGTCGTCTCCGTAGCGGGTCGTCGCGACCCAGAGAGCGCCGTCCTGCTCATAGAGCACCCCTTCCGCTTTCAGGAACGCCAGCGCCGCATCGACCTCTTTCTCTCGATAGAGATCTTCCTCCGGAAACCACCGGTCGAACTGAACGCCGAACTGCTCCAGGTCCCGCGCGATCCATCCGAGGATCGTCTGATAACTCGTCCGGATAAAAAAAGGAAGATGCGCTTCTTCGGCGCCGGTCAGATACCGGTCGCCCGCCGATTTCTTGATCTCCTCGGCGATCTCGATAATATAGCTTCCCCGATAGCTCTCGTCCGGCAGGGTCACCTTCTCCCCGAAGAGCTCCCGGTAGCGCAGATAGGTCGATCGGCCCAGAAGGGTCATCTGGTTTCCGACATCGTTAATATAATATTCTCGGTCGACCTGATAGCCGGCCGCTTGGAGGAGACGGGCCAGCGCATCTCCGAGCGCCGCGGCCCGGCCGTGCGCGACATGGAGCGGCCCGGTCGGATTGGCGCTGACGAACTCGATTTGGACCCGCTTCCCCGTGCCGATCGCAGACCGGCCGTACTGCTCCTTCTTCTCGCAGATGTCGAGGAGCGTCTGATACCAGTAGTCCTTACTCAGAAAGAAATTGATATACCCCGGGCCGGCGATCTCAATTTTTTGAATGAGGGGAGATCGCCCCTGGAGCATCGAAACCAAGGTCGAGGCGATCTCTCTCGGCGGCCGCCCCTCTTCCTTCGCGAGAGAGAGGGCCACCGTCGTCGCAAAATCGCCTTGCCCATCCCGCTTCGGAACTTCCAGAATAATCGGAACGTTTTTTCCGATCTTCAGTTTTCCTTGTTCCCGGGCCTCCGCCACCGCTTCTTGCAGAAGGCGCGTCAATACCGCTTTCATTCATTCTTCCTGGGTGTATTTATGAGGACGACCGAGATCCGGCACGATCGGGCGGATTCCTACCATCGCGGGAGTCCACTCTTCTTTCAGCCGGACAAGTTCCTCTTGGAAAGCGTCGAGAAAAAAGCAAAAACAAGCTTTTGAGTATAATGGATTTGTTAGAAAAGTCAACTCTTTCCGTAGGGTTCTCTCAGGAAGCGGCCTTCTCGTCCGCCAAAATGGTCCGCGCCGCCGAAAGTTGATGATGATCGCCGAGGAGAAGCAGTTTATCGCCGGCCCGGAGCTCCTCGCTCGGATCGGGATTGATGATCCGATCTCCATTCCGTTCGATCACGATAATGCTCGCCCCCGTTCGGGTCCGAAGCCGCAGCTCGCTGATCAGCTTGCCGGTCGCCGAGGACCGATCGTAGATCGACAAGGTATCGAGCTCGACCTCTTTTAGATTCGCCAGCAAAGGGAGAGGAAAGCCCCCCGACGGGGGAGAGGCCGTCGGCAACCAGACCTCCTCCAGAGCAATCTGGGCCCGATCATGGAGCCGGATGAGAACCCGCCAGAGCGACCCAGCGATGGCTGCAATCAAGATCAGCGAAATAAATAAAACCGGCCAGGGAGGAAGAAAGGTCACGCTGATCAGCAGCACCCAGAGCGCCAGGATGATCGTCCCCGTAATCATGATCGTGTTCGCGATCACCGTCCGGATCGCCGGAGCGCGCACCCCCGCCGTACTGCGGCGGACGCTGATCTCGGCCAGAAGAAGGCCCAATGATTGGAGTTTCCGAAACGTGGCAAGGAGCGGAATCAGGGTGACCAGAAGGGTGACCAGCCAGACGAGCGCCTTCGGCCCGCCGATCCATTCGGGAAGCCAGCCTGCCTCGATTCGCTTGGCCAAATACGCCGCCACCAGGAAGGCGGCGGTGATGAGGGCCATCTGAAGCGCGATCTGCCAGCTCAGCCTTCGCGCCAGCCGCTTTGCCTGGCTTTCTCGACCGGTCGTTCCAAGGCGCTTGATCCAGTTGGTGTAGACATTCAAGGAGGCGACCAAGGTGCGCGGGGCGGCGCGGTCAAACCACCCGACCAGACCGTCGGCGCTTCGGATGAGAAAGGGGGTCAGAAAGGTCGTCGCCGCGGAGACCGTCACCGCGATCGGATAGAGGAACCGGCTGGTGACATTGAGCGAGATGCCGAGCGAAGCGATGATAAAGGAAAACTCCCCGATCTGCGCCAACCCCATCCCGACCCGCAGCGAGGTCCGAAGGTCGTGTCCCGCAATCAGCGTACCGACCGTGCAGGTCACCACCTTCCCGATCACCACGACGAGCGTAATGATGAGAATCGGGGTCGTATACTGCATCAGAAGGGCCGGATTGATTTGCATCCCGATCGCCACGAAGAAAACGGCGCTGAACATATCGCGCACCGGGGCCACCAGATGCTCGATCTTTCCGATCTCCCTCGCCTCGGCGATGATGGCGCCGATCATGAAGGCGCCGAGCGCAATGCTGTATCCGAACTTGGCCGCGAGCAGAGAGAAGCCGAAACAGAGACCGAGCACCGTCACCAGAAGCATCTCATTGCTTTTGTATCGGGCGACATATCGAAGGAGGCGCGGCACCGCCAGCAGCCCCAAGACGAGCGCGACCACCAGGAAAATGCCCAGCCGTCCCGCCGTCAGGAACACCTCTGAAATCTGTAAGGACCCGGTCATGGCGATCGTCGACAAGAGGGCGATGATCATGATGGCGAGGATATCCTCGACGATCAGGATTCCGAAGATCATCTCGGCGAATTTCTCTTTCGTCTTGCCGAACTCTTCAAGCGCCTTCAAAATAATGGTCGTGGAGGAGATCGAGAGAATGGCGCCGAGAAAAAGACTGTCCATCTTCCCCCAGCCGAAGAGTCGGCCGACCTCGTAGCCGAGCCAGACCATCACGAGAATTTCCAGGAGCGCGGCGATCAGCGCGGCATACCCCACCTCCTTCAGTTTCCGAAGGCTGAAGTCGAGCCCGAGGGCGAACATCAGGAAGATCACCCCCAGCTGCGCCAGGGTTTCAATCGACGCCTCGTCGCGGATGAGGGGATAGGGAGGGGTGTGCGGGCCGATGATGAAGCCGGCCAGGATGTATCCGAGCACCACCGGCAGCCGGAACCGGTGGAAGAAAATCGTCACCAGCCCCGACACGATCATCACCACGGCTAAATCTTGTAAAAGAATCACGTCGCGCATCCTTCTCCCGGTTAAGTAAGCACGATCATCCTAACAAGCTCGCTTCAATTTTTCAATCAATCCGAAAAAAAACATCTCCCATCGGCATGCGGCTCGCGGCGAGGACGGTCGCCTTTCTTTTCCCTTTACATTTTGGTAGAATCGGCTATCATACGAACCCAAAACAAGCCTGAGGAGGAGATGAGAACAATATCGATCGGAACGATCTTATTCGCTTTAATCCTATTCTTGAACGGACCGCTGCAGGCGGCCCCGCCGAAAGCCCCGGCCAAAGGGGCGGAGAAAAACAAGAGCGCCGAGAAAGCCGAGGAGAAAGAGCCCGGGACCACGGTCCCCTCTCTCGGCAACGATCATATCCAATCGATTGAGTCTCCCCATCCTCCTTATAACAGCAAGCCGCCGACGTCCGGTCCGCACGTTCCCTTCGTCGCCCGCTGGGGAATTTATACCCGGCAGATTCCCAACGAGCTGCAGGTCCATAATCTCGAGGACGGCGGCGTGATCATCCAGTACGATTGTAAGGACTGCTCCGAGATGATCCAAAAAATCGAGGCGATCGCCAAAGATTATCTGGATAAATCCAAGATGACGCCGCAGAACAGCCGCTTCGGTCATCTCCTCGTCGCCCCTTACCCCGGCCTCGACACGCCGATCGCGTTGACCGCCTGGGGGAAGATCGACAAGCTGAGCACGTTTGACGAAGCCAGAATCCGCCGCTTTATTGAGGCCTATATCGGGATTGACCACCATCCGAGCCATCCAGAATAAACGTCCCGCCGCCTCTTCGGTCCGGTCGAATCCGGTCCCCTTGAAGATGCGGGCCCTCCCCTTTGCGCTCGCATTTTTATCGGGCTCGCTCCTTTTTCTGAGCTTTCCCCGCTGGGAATATTTCCCTCTCGCCTGGATCGCCTTCGTCCCCCTCTTTTTCGCCGTCCGGGATGAATCGCCGGGGCGCTCTTTTCTGATCGGATGGACCGCCGGGTTGGTTTACTTTTCGGGCACCCTTTCCTGGGTTACCATCAGCATGACCCAATACGGCAAGGTCCCCCTGCCGATCAGCTATCTGTTGATGCTCCTCTTGGTCGCCTATGTCGCCGTCTACATCGGCCTCTTCGCGGTCGGAGCCCGCTCCGTGCTGGAGAGAAATCGCCGCTGGGCGCTCCTGTGGGTCCCGGCTCTCTGGGTGGCGCTGGAATATGTCCGCGGACATCTTCTCACCGGCTTTCCTTGGGCCGCGCTCGCCTACTCGCAATACCGCTTTCTTCCGATCATCCAAATCGCCGATCTCGCCAGCATTTACGGGATCGCCTTCCTGATCGTGCTGATCAATGTCGCTCTCTTCGAAATTCTCCGGCGCGGGTGGCAAGCGCATCAAATCGCATGGCGCGAGCTGATCCCGGCGGGAGCGATCTTCCTGCTCTGTCTCGGGTACGGCCTCTATCGTCTCGGCCAGCCGATGGAAGCGGAGCGCGGCCTGACGGTGGCGGTGGTTCAAGGAAATATCGAGCAGGACCAAAAATGGGATGCGCGTCTGCGGGATGAGATCCTCCGGAGATACCGGCGGCTCTCGCTCTCCGCGATTCAAGAGGGAAAACCGCGTCCGGAATTGGTCGTCTGGCCGGAGTCGGCGGCCCCGTTCTTCTTTCAAACCGAAGCGGTCTATCGCTCCGAGTTGTTGAGCTTGGCCGGGGAAGGAAAATTCTATCTTCTCTTCGGGAGCCCCGCCTTCGAGCCGGCCCCCTCCGGACAGATCGCCTTATTAAACAGCGCGTATCTGCTCTCGCCGACCGAGCAGGTCGTCGGCCGCTACGACAAGATCCACCTGGTCCCCTTCGGCGAATATGTTCCCCTCTCCTCCTTTCTTTTCTTCGTGAACAAGATGGTCGAAGGGATCGGGGATTTCATTCCCGGACGCGAGGCGACCGTGATGGAAGCGGCCGGAACGCGGGTCGGGACGGTGATCTGCTTTGAGGTGATCTTTCCCGAAGTGGTTCGCCGATTCGTCCAAAACGGGGCCTCGGTGATGACGACGATGACCAACGACGCCTGGTTCGGCGACTCCGCCGCGCCGTATCAACATTTCTCGATGGTGGTCTTCCGTTCGATCGAAAATCGGGTCCCCTTCGCCCGCGCCGCCAACACCGGCATCTCCGGCTTCATCGATGCGCATGGACACATTTTAAAGCAGAGCCCGCTCTTCAGCGAGGCGGCGCTCACCGAATCGCTCCATCCCGGCATCCGCCGGACCTTCTACACCGCCTACGGGGACGTTTTCGCCGTCGGTTGTGTTATAATCGCCCTGGGATTGATCTTATTCGTGATCAGAGAAAAAAGGAGAAGGACCCATGTTGATTGACTTACAGCAGAATCTTGAAGCGATCCGGCAGGAGCTCGACCTACTCCGGAGCCATCTTTGACCTCGCCGACCATCAAGAACAGATCGATAAGTTAAGCTCCGAATCGAGTCATCCCGATTTTTGGAAAGACCCTTCCACCGCCCAGAATAAACTCACGCTCAAGACCCGCCTGGAAAAAGAGCTCAAGCGCTGGAGCGAGATCGAGAGCCGGTTCGAGGAAACCGCCGTCATGCTGCAGCTCTCGGAGGAAGAGGCCGACCCCTCGCTTGAGAAGGAGATTGAGGCCAACCTGCGGCAGCTCAAGTCGGAGATCGATCAGCTCACGATTGAAACCCTTCTCTCCGGCCCGAAAGACTTCAACAATGCCATCGTCACCATCCATCCGGGGGCGGGCGGAACCGAGTCTCAAGATTGGGCCCAGATGCTCACGCGCATGTACATCCGCTGGGCCGAGCGAAAAGAATATCGGGTTGAAACGCTCGACTTGCAGCCGGGAGAAGAGGCGGGGATCAAGAGCGTCACCTTCTCCGTAAAGGGGCCTTACGCATACGGATATTTGAAATCCGAAAGCGGGGTCCACCGCCTCGTCCGGATCTCTCCGTTCGATGCCAACAAGCGAAGACACACCTCCTTCGCCTCGGTCTTCATCTCACCCGAAATCGAGGATGATCTCGAGGTGGTCATTAACGAGAAGGACCTTCGGATCGACACCTATCGCGCCAGCAGCGCCGGGGGACAACATGTCAACAAGACCTCCTCGGCAGTCCGGATCACCCATCTTCCGACCAACATCGTCGTCCAATGCCAGAACGAACGCTCCCAGCTCCAGAACAAGGCGGTCGCCATGACCGTGCTCAAATCGCGGCTTTACGAGCTTCAGCAAGAGCAAAAAGAGGAGGAGCTATCGAAATTTACGGGCGAGAAGAAAGAGATCGGATGGGGACACCAGATCCGGTCCTATGTCTTTCAGCCTTATCAGATGGTGAAAGACCACCGGACCGGTCTGGAAAAAGGGAACGTGGGGGCGGTGATGGACGGAGAGCTCGATTCGTTCATTGAGGAATATCTGAAGCGTCAGAAGAAGATGGAGCGTCCATGAAAAAACGTTCGAGGAGGGTCTTCACCTCCTTGATCGTGAACGGCTTTTGAATAAAAAGATTTCCTGTCTCTCTGAGGAACGAAATCGTCTCCGGATTGGCGACGTCGCCGGTGATAAAGACAATTCGCTTGGCAAGGTCGGGAAAGCGTTCCTGGATCTTGAAATAAAACTCCTTCCCGTTCATGAGCGGCATTTTCATGTCGAGAAAGATGGCGTCGTACTCCCGATCTTTTAACTTTCCCGCCGCTTCCCGGCTGTCGGAGGCCTGATCCACTTCATAGCCGATCTTGGAAAGCAGGTGAGTCAACAGATCAAGAAGAAGCTGCTCATCGTCAATGATCAGGATTCTCTTGGCCATCGCCCCTTTATCAGCCGACGTTCGATCCATCCGGCTACGCTTCTTGATCGATCCGAACCAATCCTTTTTGAATGGCGTACCGAATCAACTCGGCCAGATTCCGAAGGGCGAGTTTATTCATGATGTTGGCCCGGTGAGTTTCGACCGTCTTGACACTAATCCCAAGTTTTTCCGCAACTTCTCTGTTTTTATAACCGTCGGCGACAAGGCGCACAATTTCGGTCTCACGCTTGGTTAAAGATCTCTTCTCCGGCATCCTCTTCCTCTTTATGATTATGAGTTCAACATGAATGAGTTCTTATCCAAAGGGAGGGAACTGTTAAGCAAAAAAAGGGAATGAAAAAAGGCGAGGGGAACAGCGTACGAGGCATTCGTTCGTGCGTTCGTCTTTCCAAGATTAAATCGATTCTCCCAAAACATCGGACAGACTTCCAACGTGACTTTACCGACCTCTTTCGGGAATAGACTCGGTCGCTGCTTCGGTTCCAGCACAAACCGGAGGTCTGACCCGGACTCGGGATATTCCAGATGAAGGTAAAAAACGCTAATACTTATAACTGATTGCAATACATTTGTAAATCAGGGGACTCCCTGACACTCCGCATCGGCGCGGGAGGCAAGGCCGGAAAGGGAGATCACTTAACGGAGAGTGAGGACTTCTAGGAGTGGGCGACTTCCACCCAGCCTCTCTGGATGGCATATCGGATCAGTCCCGCCGCGTTGTGGATGTTCAGTTTTTGCATGATGTGGGATCGATGCGTTTCGATGGTCTTGGAGCTCAATGAAAGTTGCGTGGCGATGCTCTTGCTGGTGTGGCCCTCGGCAATCAGCTGAAGCACCTCCCGCTCGCGGGTCGTCAGCGGTTGGGACCGCGTGACGCTGCCGCGGCTCTTCTGCCTCCCGCCGACATAATCTTCAATGATCGACTTGGAGATCGGAGGGCTGAGGTAGGACTCGCCCCGGTCGACCGCGTGAATGGCGGTGACCAACTCGTCGATGGCCGAGCCTTTGAGCAGATACCCCGAGGCGCCGGACTGAAGGATCTTGAAGATATACTCCTTCTCCGCATGCATCGTGAGGATCAAAATCTTTATTTCAGGGGATCGCTTTTTAATCTCGCGGGTCGCCTCCAGGCCGTTGAGGCCGGGCATGCTGATATCCATGATGATGATTTCGGGGAGAAGTTTCTTGACCAGTTCGATCGTCTCGTCCCCGTCTTGCGATTCCCCCACAATCTGAAGCTCCGGGTAGGTCTCCAGCAGCTTTCGCATTCCCTGACGGACGATGGTGTGATCATCGGCGATCATGATTTTAATTTTTCTCGTCACGCTCCCCTCTTCACGATCGGCACCTTAATCGAAATGCGCGTTCCCTGGCCCGGATCCGAGTCGATGAAAAACGTTCCCCCCGCCAATTCGACCCTCTCTTTCATTCCCAAGATGCCGAGACCCCGCCGGATCATCGGCGGAGAGGAGAAGTATCGTTTCACTTCAAAACCCTTGCCGTCATCGGTGACGTAGAGATGGATATGGACATCCTTCTTCTCCAGTGAGAGAACGACCGATTCGGCCTGCGCATGCTTCGCAACATTGGTGAGGGCTTCTTGTATCACCCGATAGAGGAGGATCTCGATCTTCGCCGAGAGCCGCTTCTGCAGCCCGGTCGTCTGAAGATGAACGGCCGTCCGGGTCCGCTTGGAGTACTCCTCGATGTACCAGCGCAGTGTCGGCACCAGGCCAAGCTCGTCCAGAATCGCAGGACGCAGATCATAAGAGAGCCGCCGCAGCTCTTCCATGATCTTCCCGACTTGGGTCTTAACCTCGTCGATTTTTTCTCTGACCGCTTTCTCGGAAGGGGCCAACTCCTTTTCCACCCACTCCAGATTCATCTTGATTCCGGTCAGCGCCTGCCCCGCTTCATCGTGCAGCTCTTGCGCGATCCGCCGCCGCTCCTCTTCCTGGATGTTCACGATGGCGGAAGAAAGGGTCTGCAGACGTTCCATATGCTTGGTGACCGCCTGATAGAGGGTGGCATTCTCAATGGCGACCGAAACCTGATTGGCGAGGGTGACGATTTTCTGGATCTCTTCCGTTGTAAACTGCCGGAAGTAACGGGTCTCATCGAGGAGGAGCACGCCGATGACCCGCTCTTTAATGACCAACGGGACCGACAAAAGCGATCTCGATTTAAAAACATCGATCCACTTTTTCGCGACCCGCGGATCCTGGGGGGCGTTCTCGATCATAAAAGAATGCTGCTCCCGGACCGTCAGGGAGACGAGGGTGTTCTCGTTCATCTTGATCTCGACTTTACGGATCGCATCCCCCCGCTGATCGGAGGCGGCGACGCCGTAGAGCACGTTTCGCTTGTCGTCGACCGAAAAAATATAACAGTTGCTCGCCCCGATCATCCGGGTGAGGCTGTTTGCGACCGAGGAGAGGAGTTGATCGAGATGAAGGCTCTTGGTGATCGACTGGCTGACCTCATTCATGATCGTCAGATCCTCGACCCGCTGACGCGCCCGATCGAACAGCTTCATGTTGTCGATTGCAAACCCGATCTCGCGGCCGACAAAACCGAGAATGCTCAGATCGTTCTCCGTGAAGGGCCGGATTCGGCTGAACAGAGAGAGGGTCCCCCAAATCTGCCCCGCGGATTGAATCGGCACCCCCATATAAGAGAGAAGGCCCTCCTCTCCGACGAACCGCTTCTTCAAAGGGCTCTTCGGATCGTCCGCGACGACCAGGGTCGGCGTTTTCTTCTCCACAATTTTTCCGACGACATTCTCTCCGACTTTCACCCCCTGTTTTTCAAGGCGCTGCGCCTTCTCGGGGGAAAGGCCTTTTTGGGCCACCAGGAGAAACCGTTGTTTCTTGTCGTCGAACTGAAGGAGGTATCCCCCCTCGATGTTCATCAACGAAAGGATCTTTTCCAAAGCGGTCCGGAAGACATCTCCCTCTTGAAAAGAACGGCTTAAGCTCGAAAAAAGAGACTCCAACAGGGTCAATTCGATTCTCTTGTCGGAGAGCTCTTTTTCGAAGACCTCGATCTCTGTGGCATCCTGCGCGGTGACCTCGATGCCGGCCATTTTTCCTTCCTTGAGATAAGGAGCGATCTGGACATTCAAAACCCGCTTTGACTCGCCCTTTTTTAAAATATCCAACTGGAAGGGAGGAAGATTCCTTTGCCCGGACTTGAGCGCCTCGACCTGCCCGGAAAAAGAGGCGGCTCCCCCCGGCGTCAACAGACGCGAGAACGCCGTCTTATAGAGCTGATCCTTCTCATAACCGACGAACTGAGTGAATTCGGCATTGGTTGAAACGATGCGGCCGTTTAAATCCAACCCGACGGTGAGCTTCTGCTCCGTCTCGGTCGGGACCGGCGTCGTTTGCTGAGAGATGAAAGGAGAGATCAGTTTTGCAACCGTCAAGAAGAGCTCTCGGTCTTTCGGCGTCATCGCATGGGGCTTTGCGAAGCCGATGGAGAACGATCCGAGCACTTTCCCGTCGGACTGGAGGGTCGCGCCGGCGAAGCTTTGGATGTTCATCCCGCGGATGACCTGACCAACGAAGATCGGGTCTTTGGAAATTTCATGTGAAAAGAGAGTGGGGCCGTTCTGGAGGATGATGGTCGGGAGAGACTGCCAGGCGCGAGGAATCACGCCGTTTTTCCCAAAATCTTTCGGCATCCCCCGGAAAGAGAGCAGAATCCACTCCTTCCTCTCCTCCTCGCGGCTGAAAAGGAGGAGGACGTCGGCCCCCATCACTTTGAAAATTTGATCTAGAAGGAGATTGAGGAACTTCGGCGGATCGCGAACCAATGCGGCATGGTCCGCCATGACTTGTAAAATCGGGTCGAGTTTTTCAAAGGGAGAGGCTGCTTCGCGGCCCTCAGGAGGAGGCTCATCACTGACCGATTTGCTGAAGGAGCTCCCCTCTTCCTCCTCCATTGGGACAGGTACCTGTTCTTCGGACATCCTTAATCCTTACTCGCTCACACCCTTGATTCAACCGATGGTACTTACCTTCGCGCTAGTAAGGGGGTGGAACTTCCTTTCCTGGCCAGTTCAAGAGTGAGGTGGATATGTCTGAATTCGGTGCATCCTAAGGGACTGCTGCAGATAGCATAATCGGCGGTGACTGTAACATAGATCCCTAGAGATGTCAAAGAATTTTAAAATCTTCTCGCCAGGATCGGAGCATTGACCTTTTCGGAAAGAAAGGCCCCGCTTCGACCCGCGATCGATCAGACTCAGACTGTCTTCCCCAAGGGCCTTCTTGACGATCCTTCACTTTCCATTCAAGCGGTATCGCGGAGGTTCAGGCGACTTCCCGCTCCTCTTCATAGTGAAGAGGGCGCTCCCGCGCCTTTAACCACTGCTCTTTCGGAATGCTCATAAAGACGCGGACGATATTCGGATCGAATTGAACCCCCGACGCGCGGATGATTTCGGCGCGGGCCGCCTCGAAGGGGAGCGCTCTTCGATAGGGACGATCGGAGGTCATTGCATCAAGGGCATCCACGATCGCAAAAACACGTGCGCCAAACGGGATCTCTTCCCCCTTCAGGCCTCTTGGATAACCGGTGCCGTCGTAGCGCTCTTGATGGCTGTAGACGATCTCGGAGGCTTCGTTTAAGAAATCAATCTTGGAGAGAAGTCGCTTTCCAAGCTCCGCATGGGTCATCATGATCTCCATCTCCTGCTTGGTCAGCTTTCCCGGACGGAGCAGAATATCGTCGGGAATGCCGATCTTTCCGATATCATGGAGATAGACCCCCCGCTCCAAGGTCTCGAGCTCCTGATCGTTCATTCCGAGGGTTCGGCCTAAAAGAAGGGCGTAATGGGTCACCCGCCGGGAGTGGGCATGCGTCCCGATATCGCGCGTATCGAGCGCGGAGCCGAGCGCTTCAAGGGTGGCGCGATAGCTGGCCCGAATCTTCTTCAACGCTTCATGCAGCTCGCGGGTTCGCTCCTCCACTTTCCTTTCAAGGTGAAACTGGTATTCTCGGTTCTCGATGATCAATCTTCTCCGATGAAGCGCCTTGTCGACGCTGAGGATGACCTCGTCCAGATTGAAAGGCTTAATGAGGTAGTTATCCGCCCCCAGTCGCATCGCCTCGATCGCGGTTTCAGCCGCATGGACGGCGGTGACCATGATGAACGAGAGGTCGCGATCGGCCGCTTTGGCCTCTTTCAGCAAATCGATCCCGGACATGCCGGGCATCAGAATATCGGATAGAACGAGCTGAAAAGGTTTTCTCTTTAGCTTTGAAAGCGCCTCTTCCCCCCCTTCGGCGCGCTCACACTCGTAACCTTCGTTGGAGAGCACCTCAAAGAGGATATCCCGAATATTCTCCTCATCATCGACAATAAGGATGATTCCTTTTTCCATCATCGTACCCAGAATTTAAACAGACGATTTGTATTCTAGAATAAAAACGACAATACTGTCAATGTGGTCGGAGCCGATCAATCCAATCTCAACGGCAAATTCGGCCCCGAGGGCGCTTCCTTCTGAATCGTCGCCTCGCCGGCCTTGAGGAGGCCCGTCTCGGATCGGAACGGATCAGCACATTCTCCAGGTCCGGGAGGCCGGCCTCCTCTCGGGGCAAGTAGAAACTTCCAAAAAAAAGAGGGAGCTTTCGCTCCCTCTTTCGGGACATCTCATCACTTTTTTCGGCCGAGGCTTCTCTCATAGAGAAGCACCAGCCAAGCTTCTTCGTCGGTAATCACACTTCCAACCATCGGCATCATCGCCGTTCCAGGACTTCCGTTCTTGATCACCCAGAAGAGTTCCCCGTCTGTCCGCATCGCGTGAAAAGCGGCGTTGGTGAAGTTTCGCGGAGGAGGATCGAGCCCTGCGGCCGCCAACCCTTCCCCGGTCCCCTCTTTCCCATGACAGGTGAAGCAGGTCCCTTTTCCCTCGAAAAGCGCCTTCCCCTTCGTAATGTTCTCCGGGGTCGGCCCGAAAGGATTCTTCAGACTTTGTGCTTCCTTCAGACGATCCGAAGGAACCCTCGGTCTGGACAACTGCTCTTCGGCCGCCCTCACTGAGGAAAACGTGAAGACGAAAAGCAAAAGAACCGGAAAAAGCTTCCTGGGCACGCCTACAATCCAAGCGACAAACTTATGGTTGGGTAGCGAGGCTCCGCTCGAAGAGAATCACAAGTGCCATTTCCTCTTCGCTGATCACCCCAGGAACATAGGAGATCATCCCGGTGCCGGGGCTGCCGTTCTTGATCACCCAAGCCATTTCTCCCTCGGTCTTGGCGGTCGGGAATTTCGGGTTGTGGAAGTTCCGAGGAGTCGGATCGAGTGCCGCGCCGGCAGGTCCGTCCCCACGTCCTTCATTCCCGTGGCAGGTGAAGCAGGTTCCTTTTCCGGTGAAGATCTCTTTCCCCTTGGCGATATTATCGGGGGTTGCCTTCATCGGGTTCTTCCAAGCCTTTGCCGCTGCCATCTGATCTGCAGGAACCCGGGGTGCGAGGGGGTCTTTTTCCGCCGCAGAACCAACATTCACGGTAAACGCTGTTGCAACGAGCATTGCCAAACCGATCCGTCCAAACTTCATCTCTTCCTCCTTAAGTTGTCTCAATGAAGCTCTGTCTTCTAGTGCTACTTCGGTATTTCTGGTGCCAGCATCATAAAGAATCAGAATGTGAAAAACACTCGCTCCCGCGCTCTGACCTAAAGCACTCTCGGCTGGAATGGCAAGTGACCTTTTTGGAATAACAAGGCGATAATATATCGATTGGCCGCGGGGGTGTCAAGTGTTTTTTGCAAACTTGACACCTCTTTCCCGATTCAGTAAGATTCGGCTCACCTTCAAATGGGATTCAACCGATGCTCTTTCAGAGAGAGATCTTCATCGCCGCGCTTCTTTTCCTCTTCCTTTCGGCCTGCTCGCATCGTCCTCCCGAGGGGACCGTCGCCATTCCGGCGGGTGATTTCACCATGGGAACCGATGAGGTCGATGAGGAACACTACGCAGAAGAGCAAGGGATCGTGAAGCCCTGGTTTGTGGATGAGGGGCCGGCCCACAAGATCTACCTTCCCCTTTACTATATCGATCGGACCGAAGTGACCAACGATCAATATGCCGAATTTGTCCGCGCCGCGCACCATGAGCCTCCGAGCCATTGGGAAAAGGGGGAATATCTAAAAGGGAGCGATCGTTACCCGGTGGTGATGGTCCGCTGGCAAGAGGCGCAAGACTATTGCCACTGGAAGGGGGGGCGGCTTCCCACCGAAGCGGAATGGGAGAAAGCGGCGCGGGGAACCGACGGGAGACGATACCCCTGGGGAAACGCGTTCGATCCGCTCATGGCGAATGTCGGCGGACAATCCAAAGACCTCACCCCGGCCGGCCATTATCCCGCAGGCCAGAGTCCCTACGGCGCCGTCGATATGGTCGGAAACGTCTGGGAGTGGACCGCCGATTGGTACCGGCCTTATCCTGGAAGCAAGTATCAGAGCGGGGAATATGGGAAACCGCTCAAGGTCATTCGAGGCAACTCCTGGTCGACCATCGGTCATTTTCCCCCGGAGGTCCAGAAAGAGCTGGTCAAGCACCACTCGACCGTCACGTTTCGCCTCTTCGCCCCTCCCGATTCCACCATCAACGATGTCGGCTTCCGATGTGTTCGACCCGGCTAATCCCCTATCAGAGAGAGGTCCGATGACCCCGTCCGATCGTTTGATCTTGGCCCTTGACCATGAAGATCCCAAAGAGGCGATTCATCTCGTCGATCGCCTTTCAGGACGGATCAAAACATTTAAAGTCGGCTCGGTCCTCTTTACCCATGCAGGCCCTTCCCTCGTTCGTGAAATTCAAAAGCGCGGCGGAGCGGTCTTCCTCGATTTGAAATTTCACGATATTCCCAATACGGTTGCAGGCGCGGCCCTCCAGGCGGCCCGGCTCGGCGTTCAGATGCTCACCCTCCACACCCTGGGAGGAAGAGAAATGATGCACAAGACGGCGGAGAGCGTCCGAGAGGCGGTCCTCCGCGAGCGGATCCCCGCCCCCCTGCTCCTCGGCGTGACGGTCTTGACCAGCTTCGATCAGGCGATGCTGCAGGAGACCCTGAGCTCTCCTTCTTCTCTCGAAGAGATGGTGGTCCATCTGGCCCGGCTCGCCCATGAAGAAGGAATGGACGGCGCCGTCGCCTCACCTCGGGAACTCCCGCTGCTTCGCAAAGATCTCCCCCGTTCCTTTCGGCTGGTAACCCCCGGCATCCGACTCTCCTCCGGGAATCACCAGGACCAACGGCGGGTCGCCGATCCGCGCCAGGCCATCGCGCAGGGGGCCGATTATATCGTGGTCGGAAGGCCGATCCTCGAATCGAAGAACCCGATCGAGACCGTCGAAGCCATTCTCCGAGAGATGGAGTCGCCCGGATGATTTCCATGCGGGAGTCGCGATCGGACGCGCTCTCTTCGGGCCGTCCCGGCAAGCGCCTGCTCATTGAAACGCTCCCCGCGAAGGGAGAGGGAGCAATGGCGCTTTTCGAGCGCTGTCGATGGAAAGGGCCGGCGATCCTCTTCGAGGGAATGCCGGGAGGGTGGTTCGATGGGCGTTTTACACTCTTGGCGGGAGATCCGTTTGCTCAATTCCAGAGCAAAGGGCAGACCAGCCGATTCGATGATTTCGGAGAAGGGGAGCGCGCTTCTCTTCTCCGGCCGGGAAATCCGCTGACGCACCTTCAGGAATGGCTTGATCGCTTCCAATCCCCTCCGCTGGAAGGATTGCTTTCGGACATCCCGTTCCTGCAGGGAGGGGCGGCCGGTTTTTTCAGCTATGATCTGGTTCGTCAGTGGGAGCGAATTCCCCCGCCGTCGATCCAGAATCCGGCCCTTCCGGATATGCTGCTCCTCTTCTTCAATTTGTTTATCCTCCTCGATCATCAAAGAGAAGAGCTCCTTCTGATCTACAATCCGCTTCCCGAAATCGAACTCGGAAGATCGGAAGAAGCGGCCCGCAGAGAAGGGGCCGAGAAAATCGCCGCGCTGCGGGCAAAGCTGATCGGCGCGCTTCCCCCCGCTCAGGAGCGGCAACCCCTCTCCCCGGCCATCGAGGCCGGTCTATCGCAGGAGGCGTATATTGAGAGGGTCCGCCGCGCGAAAGAGTACATCGCCGCCGGGGATATCTTCCAGGCGAACCTCTCCCATCGCTTCCGGATCGCCTCCTCCTCTCTTTCCTTCTCTGCGCTTTACCGACGGCTCCGCGAAATCAATCCCTCTCCGTTCGCCGCCTACCTCGACCTGGGCGGGGTTCAGATTGCGAGCGGCTCGCCGGAACGGCTCGTGCAGGTAAAACCATCGAGGGGCAAGCGGCTGGTCTCGACAAGGCCGATTGCAGGGACCCGTCCGCGGGGAGAAAATGAAGCGGAAGATGAGCGGATGATCCGCGCGCTCTACAAAAGCGAGAAGGAGCGGGCGGAGCATCTGATGCTCGTCGATCTGGAACGGAACGACTTGGGAAAGGTCTGCCGATATGGCTCGATCCAGGTGGACGAATTGATGTCGCTTGAAAAGTACTCGCACGTCTTTCACCTGGTCTCGAACATCCATGGAGAGCTGCGGCCGGAAGCGGCGCTCACGGAGGTCTTCCAGGCCCTCTTCCCGGGAGGGACCATCACCGGCGTTCCTAAAATCCGCTGCATGGAGATCCTCTCCGAGTTAGAGGATCGCGCGCGAGGGATCTACACCGGCGCCCTCGGTTATATCGGCTTCACCGGAGAGATGGATCTGAACATCGCCATCCGGACCTGGGTCCGGCAGGGAGCGGAGATGACCTTTCAAGTAGGGGCCGGCATCGTCGCCGATTCCGATCCGGAAAAAGAATACCGGGAGACCCTTCAAAAAGCGGCGGCGCTGCTCAAAGCGCTGGAAATATAAAACGTGGGGCGTAAGGCGTGAGGGGTCCAAGGTCTAGAAGCTGCAAATCTTTTGACCTTACCCCTTACGCCTCACCCCTCACGCCTCACGGCCTTTAAAATGTGGATTTACCTCCAAGATCGTTTCGTTCCCAAAGAAGCGGCGAAGGTTTCCGTCTTCGATCACGGCTTTTTATATGGAGACGGTCTCTTCGAGACCCTTCGGGCCTATGATGGGGTGATCTTCCGTCTCCGCCGACATCTGGAAAGATTGGCCCAATCGGCCCGCCGGCTGGAACTGTCCCTTCCTCCCCTGCCCGAGCTTGAAACCATTCTCTACGATACCCTGAACCGGAATGCGCTTCGGGATGCCCTCCTCCGCCTCACCCTCACCCGGGGAGAAGGCGAGACCGGGCTCGACCCCGCCCTTTGCGCAAAACCGACCCTGGTCGTCACGGCACGGCCGTTCACCGGCTACCCCCCCGGCGATTATTTGAAGGGGATCTCCGCCGCCATCGTTCAGGTTCGACGGTGCGCCCCGGCAACCCTTGATCCGGCGATGAAATCGACCAGCTTTTTGAATAACATCATCGCCAAACTGGAGGCGAAGAAGCAGGGGGCATTCGAGGGGCTCTTTCTGAATATGGAAGGGTATCTTTGCGAGGGAACGATCAGCAATCTCTTTTGGGTTCGAGGAGGGAAACTCGAGACCCCTTCACCGGAAGCCGGCCTCTTGGAGGGGATCACGCGAGAAGTCGTGATCGCTCTGGCGCGAAAGAAAGGCCTCTCTGTCGAAGAGGGATTCTATAAACCGGATATGCTGATGGAAGCGGAGGAGGCTTTCCTCACGAACAGCGGCTTTGAATTGATGCCGCTGACTCGGGTGAATGGAGAATCGATCGGCCGGGATCATCCGGGGCCGATCACCGGCCGGCTTCACGAGGCATTCAAAGAGGCCGTTAAAGAACGGTAAACGGCCTCCCTTAATGAGGTCATGCTAAATGGGTTGAGGAGGATTCCGAGTTTTTTCTCTTCCATCAGGCGACGTGTTTCCGGATCGACCTTCTCATCGACCAAAAAAAGAATCTTCTCCCCCATGGCGGGATGCTCCTTCAAAACCAGATCATGGAACTCAAGCCCCGGCAGATCGGGAATCGCGATGTCGATGAGAACCAGGTCGTAACGCTGCAGCCGAAGGCGCTCCAGAGCGGATTTCCCATTCTCCACCCCCTCCACCTGAAAACCTTCCGACCGAAGGATGAAGGCGCACATTTCCCGGCTGGCGATGCAATCATTCACTACCAGAATTTTCTTTCCCAGATGCGATAGAGACGGATGGGCGTCGGCTCCCTTCTCCCTCCGATGTTCATTTAAGGGAAAAGTGACGATAAAGGTCACCCCTTCTCCAAAGAGATTCTCGATTAAAATCTCGCCGCCGTGCTCCTTGACGATCCCATAAGAGATGGAGAGCCCCAAGCCGGTTCCGACGCCGACCTCTTTCGTCGTAAAAAAGGGCTCAAATACTTTCGGCAGCACATCGGGGAGAATGCCCGGGCCGGTATCGTGAAAAGAGACGGAAACGATGCCGTTCTTCACCTCGCTGGTGATCGTTAACTGAAGAAGCCCGGCGCTCAGTTTTTTTCTTTCGAGAAGCGCCTGGTGGGCATTGTGGATGATGTTGAAGAAGACCTGCTGCATCTGGTGCGGATCGATCCAAGCGGGCGGGATCGAATCCGAAAAATGTTCGATGATTTCGACGCCATCCGTTTCGAGCTGATAGCGCTTCAACTCCAGCGCCTTCCTCACGATATCGTTCACGCTGGTATAGCTCTTCTCGGCGGGATGGCGGCGGGCAAAGGTGAGGAGGTTGCGGATGATCTCGGAGCAGCTCATCGCTTCGCTGAAGATCTTCTCCAAGAACTCGCGGTCGCGCGGATTCTCCGTGGTCTCGAGTAAAAGCTGGGTAAAACCGACCACGCTCGTCAGCGGGTTATTGATCTCATGGGCCACCCCGGAGACCAGCTCCCCGATGGCGGAGAGCTTTTCCGTCTGAATCAATTGTCCCTGGAGGCGCCTCAACTCGATCATCTTCTGCTCCAGGTCTTGATAGAGCTTGGCGCTGTCGATGGCGATGGCGACCTGGGAGGCGATGGTCGTCAGGAAATCGAGCCGCTCCTGATGAATCTGTCCCGACTCCACCGATGGGGGAGAAAAAAGACCGATCACCCCGATAACCTTTCCCTTCGCAATCAGGGGAATTCCGATCAGGGAAGTAATTCCGGAGCGTTCCGCTTCATCCCGGTAGACGAGGCGCCGATCCTTCTGAAGATCGGGAACGAAGGTCGGCCTTCCCTTTTGAAAGACCTCCCCGAGAACCCCCTGCCCCGGCCGGAGAACCAATGACTTCAGGGCGACTTGGTCCGAAAAACCCCTCGCCGCAACCACCTCCAAAATCTGCTGCGCCGGGTTATAAAGCATGATCCAGACCGCTTCGGATTGGGTGATCTCAGCGACATGATTGAGAATGATTTTGACGACCGTATCGATCGCCAATGCGGAGGTCGTCGCCTGGCTCAATTGGAAAAGAGCCAACGCTTCTTTTTCCCTCCTCAGGTGGGCCTTCTGAAGCTGAATCCGCTCCAGGGCGAGGCCGATCTGCACACCGACCGCTTTCAGCCACTTTTTCTCCCGCGCGGCAAAACGCACCGGCCGGTCCGACCAAAATGAAAAAACCCCGATGACCCTCTCCGAAGACAAGAGCGGAACAGAGCCGCAGAGGACCGCACCGTCCCTCCGCAGCGGGGCCGTCTCCGGTCCGGCCGGAGCGTCACGAGGGTCTTCCGGAAAGAAGACCTCTCCGGTTTTAGCGACCGCTCCGATCTCTCCCACGCCGACATCGATCCCTTTTTCTTTTAGACTGGAAAGCGCCTCGGGGAGCGCGACGGAAGCGGCCCACTTGAGCGCTTCGCGTTTCGGATCGGCCAGAAAGAGCGCGCCTCCTGTAAGAGAAGGAAACTGCTCTTGTACTTTCGTGAAGGCCCTCGCGAAGAGATCATCCATCTCCCCCCCCTGTGTCATTAACACGGAGAGTTCGTTGAGCGCATCGAGATCTTCCATCGGAGAGGGCGGTCCTTCTTTTTGTCGGTTCATACGAAGCCTACCCAAAAAGGAAGAAGAAAACTCCACGAGGGAGAAATAGATGAGGCGATGAAAGAAAGGACGGGAATAAAGGAGAAGATGAGAGCCGCTGGAAAGGGGTCATTTCTTCTGTTGTTCTGCAGACGAGGGTCCCTCATGATCCAGCTTTATAAGGGAATTCCCTCCTATTTGTCAATCGATACTTTATGGGGAACGTTACTTCGCGGGGGCCCCAACGGACCCGCGTTTTGAGGTTGGCTCACGGGGGGCTTTTTTTCGACTTTCACCTTGGCGATCCGGCGGCCATCCATATCGACGATGGTGAATTTGTAATCGGCATACCGGATAATTTCACCCCCCTTCGGCATATTCTGAAGCTGAGAGAGGACGAAGCCCCCGAGGGTTTCATAATTGGCCGATTCAGGGATGGGAAGCCCATAATCGGCGCTGAGATCTCTGACCGAGAGAGACGCATCGATCACCCAGGAGCCGTCCTTCAGGCGCTCCACAGGGCGGTCTTCAATGTCGTATTCATCCTGGATCTCACCGACGATCTCTTCCACCAGATCTTCCATCGTCACCAAACCTTCAACGCTTCCATATTCATTGATGACGACGGCCATTTGGATTCTTCGCCGTTGAAGTTCTTTCAAAAGATGGCTGACCTGCATCGTCTCGGGGACAAAATAAGCGGGATGGAGAAGATCCTTTAAATTAACCACCTTTTCCTGGATCAAGGCCGACATGAGATCCTTGAAATAAAGAATTCCCGTGATGTCATTGATGTTCGTTCGATAGACCGGATATCTTGAAAACTTGTTCTCGGTCACATACTTGAGCATTTCTTGAAAGGGGGTGTCGATTTGGACGGCATGAATCTTAGGCCGTGGAACCATAACCTCTTTCACGGAAATATCATTAAATTCAAAAACGCTGTGGATCAGTTCCTGTTCCGTTTGATCGAAGACCCCTTTTTCTCTCCCCTCTTTTAAGAGATACTTAATTTCTTCTTCTGAAATGAACGTCCCCGGAATGACTTTCCCTCCGATCGGCTTCAAAAAAACACGCACCGACGTCGTCAATACCCTCACAAAAGGGCCTAGGACCCGAGCGAATAAATCAAGCGGTTTGGCGAGGGCCAGCGCGATCTGCTCAGGATATTTCAAGCTCAGCGATTTTGGCACTAATTCACCTAAAACCAAGGTAACGTAGGAGAGAACAAAAACAACGACGGAGATCGAGAGCACCTCGCTAAATCGATTGAAGAGGGGGATCTTCTCGAAGAGAGGGCGAATCGTTTCGATTGCGAAAATACCGCTCACCGCCGCCGCGGCGGAGCCGACCAGCGTCACGCCGATTTGGACGGTGGCCAAAAACCGTTCCGGCTCACTCTGAAGCTGATAGAGAATCGCCGCCCGGTGGTTTCCTTTTTCGGAAAGGCTCTTGATGTTGCTCTTTCGAGCGGTGATGACCGAGATTTCGGCCGCAGAAAAAAAGGCATT
>SCUR01000165.1 GCA_004297235.1 Candidatus Manganitrophaceae bacterium
CCCGATATCGACGGTTTCAAGCTCGGCCTCCAGTTCCAACTTTAGGGGATAGAAAGTCGATGCATGGATTGCTGGAGATCACCCTGAAGAAAGAGGGAGAGAAAACGGCGCTCGAAGCGCTTCGTCACGCGGCGCCGCTCCGGGTGATCCGGCCCTTCTATCCGGAAGGAGAGGGGCCGGCGCATCTCTATCTTCTCAACACCACCGCCGGAATTTTGGAGGGAGATCGAATCGAGATCTCCCTCCGCCTGGAAAAGGGGGCCCATGCCGTTGTGATGACCCCGGCGGCGACCCGGATTCATCCGATGCCGTCGGGGGAAGCGCGCCAGCGGACCGCCCTATCCGTCGGGCCGGGGGCGGTTCTCGAATATCTGGCGGAGCCGGTCCTTCCCTACGCCGATGCGGCCTTTCGTCAGCAGACCGAGATCCTGTTGGAAGAAGGGGCGATTCTTTTCTACGTCGATCTCCTCGGTCCGGGAAGACTCGGGCGGGGAGAGTCGTTCGCCTACCGCTTCTATGAAAACCATTTGAGCGTGGCCGATCGGGAAGGACGTCTCGTTCAAGAACGTTTTCGACTCCGCCCCTCCGCGCATCCGCTCGACGAGAGGGGGGTGATGGAGGGGTTCAGCCATCTCGGCACCCTCTATCTCTTCTGTCCCGAGTCGGCGCGGCAGGCGCTCCTGTCGGACTTCCGGTCGATCGGCCGGGCCGATCTCTTCTGGGGAGTCACTTTACTTTCCCGCCGGGGTCTGGCGGTACGGGCCCTCGCCCACGATACCCCGACCCTTCACGGTTTTTTTTTAACCTGTGGGGCTTATTTCGAAAGGAGGTCTTGGGGAGATCGCTCCCCCCGGTTCGGAGATATTGAAGGCGATCAAGCAAGGATCGCGGCAGAGAGGCAAGATCACTCACCCCTTTAAGGAGAGGAAAAATGTTCGGAGAAGAGAGATCGAAAAATAAAAGAAATTTGAAACCGATCCTATGGACGCTGATGGTTCTTGTGGCGATCGGATTCGCCGGGACGTTCGCGGCCAAGAAGATCGCGATGGCGGCGGGCGAGGAGAAGGGGCCGATCAAGATCGGCATCCTCCATTCCTTGAGCGGGACGATGGCGATCAGCGAGCAGTCGATCAAAGACATCATGATGATGGGAATCGATGAAATCAACGCCAAGGGGGGGGTGCTCGGCCGGAAGATCGAGCCGATCGTCGAGGACCCCGCTTCCAACTGGGATCTCTTCGCCGAGAAAGCGAAGAAGCTGCTGGTGCAAGATAAAGTCCCGGTGATCTTCGGCTGCTGGACCTCGGTCAGCCGGAAATCGGTCCTGCCGGTCGTCGAGAAAAACAACGGGTTGCTCTTCTACCCGGTCCAGTATGAAGGGGAAGAGTGCTCCCGAAACATCGTTTACACCGGCGCCGCGGTCAACCAACAGGCGGTTCCGGCGGTCGAGTACTTCCTGAGCAAAGAGGGAGGAGAGAAGAAGAAATTTTATCTTCTCGGCACCGACTATGTCTATCCGCGGACCACGAACAAGATCCTCCGCGCGATGCTCCTGAAGAAGGGGATCGCCGAGAAGGACATTGCGGAGGAGTACACCCCGTTCCATCACCAGGATTATCAAACGATTGTCGCCAAGATTAAACAGTTCTGTGCCGGCGGCAAGGCGGCGGTGATCAACACTGTCAACGGCGACTCCAATGTGCCGCTCTTCAAAGAGCTGGCGAACACCGGGGTGAAGGCGGAGAACTGCCCGGTGATGTCGTTTAGCGTGGCCGAAGATGAGCTACGCGGCCTCGACACCAAACCGCTTGTCGGCCATCTGGCGGCGTGGAACTACTTCCAGACGGTCAATACGCCGGAGAATAAAGATCTGGTAAAGCGGTTTAAAGAATACGCCAAGAAGAATAATCTTCCGGGCGGTGAGAAGCGGGTGGTGGATGATCCGATGTTCTGGGGGTACAACGGTCTTTACCTCTGGAAGGCGGCGGTCGAGAAAGCCGGCAGCACCGATGTCGATGCGGTGTTGAAGGCGTTCCCGGGGATCGAGATCCCGACGGCGGCCGGGAAAATCGTGGCCGACAAACGAAATCATCACACGGCCAAACCGGTCTACATCGGACGGATTCTGGCCAACGGACAGTTCGAAGTGATCTGGCAGTCGAAGGGGCTGGTCACGCCGGAGCCGTGGAGCGAGTTTACCTATCCCGACCGGCAATGTGATTGGGGAAAGGGAGGCAAGGGATCGTACGATATGAAAGCAGGACAGAAGGTCTTCCTCGATCCGGCGGCGATGCCGATCGAGCCGATGTAAGGTGGGTCGGGGCCGCCCGAAAGGGCGGCCCCTCTATTCGGAAAAGGGGTCGTCACATGGAGCAGGGGATCAATGGCAACCAGCTGAGAAAGGGGAACGAGGGGAAGAAAGACGCGTTTGTCCTTTTTCTCCTTTTTCTGCTGCTATTTGTCGGTTTTATCCCCTTTGTTCAATCGGAAGAGCCCGCTGGGCCGGGGGAGAAAGGAAGTTTGACGCTCGAGATCGAGCGGCTCGCCGGGGGAGATTCCGATCTTCAAACGGCCGCGCTCAAATCGCTGGCGGAGGGGAGCGATCCTGCCAGCCTTCCGCTGTTCACCGCACTGTATGAAGGGAGTCTCTACCGGTGGACGACCGAGGAGGGAACCCGGGTGGTGATGGTTCAAACGATTGAATCGCCTGAAGGAGAGAAGAAGAGTTTTCTGATCGATCCGGTCACAGGGAAAAAGGTCGGCGAGGGGGATGGAACCGACGAAGGGTTCGAGATGATCTCGGTCGCCTCCAGCGAGGGGCGACGGTGGCTCTCATCCGCCCTCGACCGGATCAAACTTTATGATCCCTCCGTGGAGGTGCGGCGGTCGGCGGCGACCAAAATCGGAAACGACGGCGACCGCTCCGCCCTTCTCCCGCTGACCCGAAGTCTCGCCAAAGAGACCGACCGCTGGGCGCGACACGCGATGGAGGAGGCGATCGGACAGCTTCAGCTGATCGATCCCGACCCGGAAGCCCGGCGCGCCGCCGCCGAGCGGCTCGGAGCGATCCACAGCCAGGAGGGGCTCCCCAAATTAAGGGCGTTGCTTGCGGAGGAGCCGGGCGAGACGAATCCCTCCGTCCGCGCGGCCCTGCAGTCGGCGATCACCCGGATCGAACGCTACCAGGTCTGGGAGCAGTTTGCAGGAACCTTCTTCAGCGGCATCAGTCTCGGTTCGATTTTACTGTTAATGGGGCTCGGACTGGCGATTACGTTCGGCTTGATGGGGGTGATCAACATGGCGCACGGCGAGATGATGATGGTCGGGGCCTATACCACCTTCGTCTTGCAGGAGCTCTTTACCACCCGCCTGCCGGCCGCCTATCACGATTTTTATTTCATCGCGGCCCTTCCCCTCTCCTTTTTTGTCGCCGGCGGGGTCGGGTGGCTCCTGGAAAAGGGGGTGATCCGGTTTCTCTATGGAAAGCCGCTCGAAACGCTGCTGGCGACCTGGGGAATCAGCATGATCCTTCAGCAGGCGGCGCGGTGGTATTTCGGCGATCTGACGAGTGTCAACGCGCCGAGCTGGATTCGAGGGGGGGTGCAGGCGACGGTCGGCGTCGTTCTCCCCTACAACCGGATCTTCATCATCTTGCTGAGCATCGCCGGATTGATCGGCGTTCATCTCCTCCTCTCCCGGACCCGCTGGGGATTGAAGATCCGCGCCGTGACGCAGAACCGCGACATGAGCGCCTGTCTCGGGATTTCGACCCGCCGCATCGACGGATGGACCTTTGCCCTTGGCGCGGGGCTGGCGGGCCTCGCGGGATGCGCATTGAGCCTGGTCGGAAATGTCGACCCGGAGATGGGGAAGACCTACATCGTCGACTCCTTTATGGTGGTCGTTGTCGGCGGGGTCGGTAAACTCGCCGGGACGATCGTCTCGGC
>SCUR01000166.1 GCA_004297235.1 Candidatus Manganitrophaceae bacterium
AAAAAAAAAGAGGCCCCCCCAGTCAGAGGGACCTCTTTTCAAAAACAAAAAATCACTATGGCACCTCAAGCAGAGGAAGATAGCTCGACGCCTTGATATTCTCGCAGGCCACGGCTTCAATCTCTTCTTCCATCATCGCAATCAGCTCCGAAGCCGCAATCTCCTTCCTCCCATGCAGTTTCTCGATGTATCCCTCGATCGCTTCCTCGATAATCTTCCGGCAGAAGGCCTCCACCGTTTTAGAGGAAAACGCCGGCTCTGTGTCGACATAGTGGAAGACCTCCTCATCGGAAAAGATAACCGGGAAAGACCGCTGATGGATCTGGGAGAACAAAAAGGTGTGAAGTAGAAACGCCTTCGTATTCTGGATATCCGGAAAGCCCGATGTGATCTGTGGCGAGATCACGTCGAAGACCTTCACATTCTTCGATAAACGCGTAAGATGCCGGATCTCCGGGGCTTCCGGATTCTCCTTTCTCAACACTCCCAGCATCCGCTGAATTTCCTCAAGATGCTGCGGGAATAAGGGACGAAGCCTCCCCGCCATCTGCATCCACACTTCGGCGTTATCGAGACCTTCGGACATGCAGCCATACTGCGCATAGAAAAGGTTGAATCCCTTCATGATCGACCGGGTGGTCGCCACCAAGACTCGCCCCATGTTAGCAATCAGGAGGTCGGAGGTTCGATCCCCCCCAGCTCCACCAAAAATCAACAACTTATAAAATATAATCTGGTCGGAAAAACAAACGGTGACCATCCGAAAGCTACGTCTCTCATCCCCTGGGGCCATCGTCAGAAGACGATTCGGGCTCTCCGCACCGCCAGCGTCTCCGTTTAGGATGACAAACGATGTGCCAGGGGGCGGACCGAAGAGGGAGAGCGCATCCTGAAAGGGTTGATCCGGAAGGGGCGGGCCGCCCCATAGAACATGGCCCGGTATTTCTCGGGCTCTTACAGACGTCGCCACCTTTGGAGACCTGTAGCTTTGTGATGCCGGTTAATTTCCCGGCCTACTCGACGAAAAGTTTCTGATAGCCCGTAGGTGTGCTCCAGTCTAGGGCCACCTCTTTCAAGAGCCGCCGATGAAAAAGTGTTTCATCCGGTGGGAGACCATCCCATTCCGGTTCCAGACGGGCAACTGAAATCACCGCCACCCCCTCTCTCGGATCGGCCTCTCCGAAGATAAAGTTTTGGTCAGCGGCGTAAAGATCGACGGCGACAACCCCCAAGACCCGCTCCACGCCAGGCTTTTTAAGATCTGGGTGGACAAATACTGGCGCCGTTCCGGATCATAACTGGAGGGGGCGGGGACCCCGAAGATCGGCTGCAAGGATGCGGCAAGGGACTGAAGGGTCGCCGAGGGGAAGGAGATGAATCAAGGGGTTTCCTTCTCCGGATATTTAAAGAGTTTTCTTCAAGGAAGGAGCCGGCTTAAATCCGACCGTCTTTGAGAGCTTGATGGTGATGCCTCTCCCGTTCTCGGGTTTCTCTCCTTCCGGGCCTTTCGTTTCTTCACGGTGAAGACTCCGAACACGGGATAGGCAAAGCGCCCTTCCTTTTAATTGTCCTGCTCAGGGCAGAAAATACCGCTCCGACAACTTGACGGGCAACTCGTCCGATCTCACACCATCGTCGAGCATACCACAGCGATACTCGATGCACTCGATGCTCCCTTTCATTCTTCGCCTTCCTCCTCTCCATCGACATACTGTGGCGGGCTCTCCCCCACTCGCTTGATCACCTTCGGATACTTCCCGCGTGGCTCCTCATCTTCGACGGCGACCACATTGATCTGGTGCCACCAGTCGTCCCCAAAATCAAACCAGTACCCGAAGACGTCTCCCCGCTTCAACCCCAGTGACCCGATCATCGTGCGCGTCACGTTGCCGGCCGGGCTCTCGTCGCCGAAAGGATCATCCATCGTCATCGGCAAGACATATTTCCTGGCCTTTGGATCCATCGGCCCTTTGCCACCGATCTGGAACTCGTACAGGTGCTCCTCTTCGCGATCGAAGGCGGTGAAGAGGATGTGATGCAGGTCGGCCATCGTTTGGTCGCCGCGAATCTGTACGGTCCGGGAGATCACTTTGTTCTTCCTGGCGAACTTCTTGGTGATCGGGCCGCTGAGGATGAACACCTCCAGTGTGTAGAGGCCACCTCCAGGTTGCGCCCTCCAAGCGGTCCCGGTCCTTTTCTTCTTCGGTTCTCTTTTCATGGTGCAGGTTCCAGCCCTTCCCCCCTGATTTCCCACCGTTAAATGATCCGAGCGACAGTCTAGAGGAGGGCGCACTCCGGGCAGAAGGACTCTCCCTTCTGATCGGTCTCTTTGAGTTCGTTGGAAAAGTGCATGACACAGGCTGGATCGGGGCAGTGTCCCAGGCCGTAGGTGTGCCCCAGTTCATGGACCGCCTCCTTCAGAATTCGCTGATGAAGGAGCGCCTCATCAGGTGGGAGGCCATAGAACTCCGGTTTCAGACGGGCGATGGAAATGACCGCCACCCCCTCCCTCGAATCCGCCTCTCCCAAGACGAAATTCAGGTCAGCGGCATAGAGATCAACAGCCACCACCCCCAAGGCCCGCTCCACCTGGGTCAAGGAACTCTTAAACCGGGCGAGGCTTTTTAAGATCTGGGTGGAGGAATACTGGCGCCGTTCCGGATCGTAGCTGGAGGGGGGAAGATCGACCGGATCATGAGGAATGACCGGGAGGTCGAAGACCCGTTGCAGGGATGAGGCAAGGAACTGAAGGGTCGCCTCGGAGACATCGCCGAGGGGAAGGAGATGGATCAAGGGGTTTCCTTCTCCGGATGTTTAAAGAATTTTCTTCAGGGAAGGAGCCGGCTTGAATCCGACGGTCTTGGAGGGCTTGATGCTGATCGCCTCTCCCGTCCTCGGATTTCTCCCCTTCCGGGCCTTTCGCTTCCTCACGGTGAAGACCCCGAAACCGGGGTAGGCAATGCGCCCCTCTTTTTTAAGAGACCTGCCGAGGGCAGCGAAGACCGCTTCAACAACCTCCCCAGCGGCCTTCTTGCTCAAACCGTTGCTCGACTTCCGGATCGACTCGATCAGTTCTCCTTTGGTCATGATCACTCCTTCCTGTAGGGTATCGGCTTCAAATCGTGTGCAAGACAACAAGCGACGCCACTTTTTAACACGTCCTGATGATGAAATCAAGATTTCAGGTGATGTTCTTCAGGCATGATGATCGAGAAGCGTTCGGAATGGAGCAGGTCCCGCAACCGGGGCCTGTTTTTGAAGGAGGCGAAGTAAGCCCGGCACCGGCAGCCGGACGAGCCAAACCCGGCCACGATCACCTCCGCAGTCGAAGCACCCTACCCGCCTCGGTTCCAACAGCAAAGAGGTGGGCCGCCTTCAGCGCCATCGTATTGATTACGACGGCAAAAAGGCCGGCGAGAAAGCCGTTCTTTAATTTTTCCTTGATTGCCGTCAATCCTCCTCTTTCACTCTTTATGGAAGATAGACGACATCGATCGGTTTCTTCCCGACGCCGTAGGTCGCCGTCACCTCGTTTGACCGTGTTTCGATCACCCGGACATCGTTTGTCTTCTCGTGGCCGACGAAGAGCCGGCGGCCGTCCTCGTCCGGCCAGATACCGTGCGGCTCTTCTCCCACCGCGATTTTCCCGACCTGTTTCTGTCCCTCTTCCTCGTAGATTTCAACGGCATTCTCCTTGGCAATCGTCACATAGACGAATTTTCCCCCGGCGTTCTGAACAAAGGCGAGATGGTTCGGCGCCTTGCCGACCGAAAAGGTTTTGCGAAGCGTCAGCGATCCGGCATCGACAATCGAAACCTGGCTGGTGTCTTTGTGGGTGATCCAGACCTCCTTGCCGTCGTGCGAGAGCATCAGAAAGGGGGAGAATTGGCTCGGCATCGGGATCGTGGCGACGGCCTTGCGGGAGGAGACGTCGATGACGGCGAGGTTCGCCTCTTTCTGACTTCCGACGAAGGCGCGCTTTCCGTCATGTGAAAACATCACCATCGACGGGCCGCTCACCGTCGGAATTTCTTCTTTGATCTTGAATTTCTTCACGTCGATCACCGAAATGTGGCTTTCTCCCCGGACCGTCACCCAGGCCTCTTTGCCGTCGGGGGTGAAGGTGGCGACGTGCGGCTCACGGCCGGGAAGCAGATATCCCAGGACCTTCCGGCTTTCGGTCTCGATCGCCACCACGGTGCTGGAACCCCGTCCGGTGACCCACAGCATCTTACCGTCGGGGGAGGGCATCATGCCGTGAATGTCGATATGGCCGTTATAGAGCGGACGGTGGTGGTCTTCATCCCCTAACGGGATCGTCTCCACCGCGCCGGTGTCGGTGTCGATCACCGAGACGGTGTTGGAAATCTCGTTGGCGGTATAGACGGTTCCGGCGAAGGCCGCTCCCATCCCTGAAGCCGCCCCGATCAGAACCCAAGAAAGAAAAACGAGCCTCTTCATTGATCCCTCCCCTGATTTTCCGGCAATAAGCAATAAGTGGAATGTCCTCGCATCAGTTCCCATTGACAACAAAATCGACCTTTCGGATGTTGGAAATCACGTCGATCCCCATCAGCCGGAGGTCTTTTTCATCATAAACCCCGTTCCCGTCCCGATCCTCCACCACATCGGGGGCGACCCCCTCCACCACGGCGACGAAGAGACGGGAAGGGGTCTCTTCTCCTTCTCGGCCGAAGGCATTCTTCGCCCCGACGATCCAGGTCGCCCAGATCTCCGTCTCTTCCTCCGTCCGGTTCGTCACGGCGACGATATTAAAAAGATTCGCCACATTCTGGCCGGGGCCGGCCCCGATGAGGGTGCTGGAGAGAAGGACCACCAGGCCGGGGAAATAATCACGGTTCGCCCCCGGGCCGAACATCCCCGGAAACGGGGGGACGTTCTGATGGCTCCCCGGCCCGGTCAGCTCCGGCGAGGCCCCCGTGGAGGGAAGATCGCCGTCAAACCGGGCGACGAGATCGACCAGAAAGGCGCGGCTCTCCACCCCGGCGACATCGCCGCTCTTCGGGGCAAAGAGATCGAGGCTCACGGAGCCGGCCTCCGCCTGCGCCGCCGTCATCGCCAGAATAAAAGCGAGGACCACGGCGGACCCCAGGCCCGCCTGCCTTAAAAATCCCAACCGACTTCCCATATCGACTTTTTTCAGAAACAGCATTGTGACTCTCCTTCTGTTTAGGATCGTGAACGTTTTAAGTTTCTTCAATCTCGGAACGATATTCAATTTTTACTCGTAGGGAACCCACTTTAACCCATTGCTCCCGGCGCCGACCTCCAGATCGACGATCTTCTCCATCTTTTCGGCATCGATCAGGGTGGCGATCTGATCGTGTGATGTGGTGATGAGGCCGTACTTCCCGTCCGGAGAGAAGTGGGCGTTATGGGTCGACCGGCCGGTGGGGATTTTTTTGATCATCCGGTCGATTTTCAGATCGACGACGGTGACATGACGGTCTTCCCCCTCGTTGGTGACAATACCGACCGCTCTTCCCGGTACGACAAAGAGGGTATTGGGATTGGTTCCGCTCGGAATCCGGGTTTTCAGAGCCTTCTTTTCCAGATCGATCACCGCCAGTTCCGTTCCCGCCCCCACGTAAGCCTTTTTGCCGTCGGGGGAGAAATCGATGTTATAGAGCTTCGATCCCATCTCGATCTTGGCAACCACCTTCAAGTCGGCAACGGAGACGATGGCCGTATACCCCTGGGCGCTGTTGGCCAACAGCCATTTCCCGTCGGGGCTCATCCGGAGCATCCCGGCATTCTCCACCGGGAGCGATTTCAAGATCTTCCGCTCCCTGACGTCGAGCAGGTCCAGCGGCCCCATGCTGTTCCCAAGGAATGCGTACTTTCCGTCGTGGGTAAAAATCAGATCCCGCGTCATTTTTCCGTTCGTCTTCACCGACCCGGTAATTTCATGTTTGACGGTATCGATATAGGTGACCTGACCCCGCTCCCGGTCCATATTCCCGACCAGGGC
>SCUR01000167.1 GCA_004297235.1 Candidatus Manganitrophaceae bacterium
CATGAGCAAACCGGCCGTTACGGTGAACATCGAAACCAGCTCGATCGAAGTGATGAAAGTGTTGGAAGACAAACATTTGATCCGGGTTCCCGTGGTCGATCAAGAAGGAAAACTCGTCGGGATGTTGGCCCGTCGGGATCTAATGAAAGGCTATCTCCAATCACAGGTCCCCGCCAAGGTCTGGTGGATGTAAGATCCACCGGAGGGCGACGACCCGGTCCCCCCTCCCCCCCCGGAGAGACCCGGGTCGTCGCCATAATTTCCCGCCTAAAAAGAACCGCGTCCACCCGTTCGTTCCACAGCTTTTCTCAGGTGATGTCCTTCTCGCTTTGGTGCGGATTTATTGAAATAATCTTTTCCTCCTCAGCGGCTTCCCGGCGCGCCCATCAATGCGGAGTTTTTCGCGAACGTTCAGAAAGTGATCCCCAACAATGAAAGCCTCCTCTCACATCATCAGCGATACGAGCGCGACATCCGGCTTGCTCGGGTAAAATCGGTTGCCAAATTAAATGGGATCAGGTATACAGGAACCAGATCAGAAGAGAAATATAAAGGAGTTTGGCTGATGGATTTTGTTCTGACCGATACGGAGATCCGCGTCTTAGGCTGTTTGATCGAGAAGGAGATGGCGACCCCCGACTACTATCCCCTCTCGCTCAATGCCCTTCAAAACGCCTGCAACCAAACCTCGAACCGCGACCCGGTGGTCTCGTATGATGAAAAAACGGTCACCGATGCGGTCGAGGGACTGAAAGCAAAGCGGCTGGTCTTGCAGGACCATCTCGGCCGGGTGCCGAAGTACTCGGAGACGTTTCTCAAGACCGCCAACCTTGTGCAACGGGAGGCCGCGGTTCTCTGTGTGCTGATGCTCCGGGGTCCTCAGACGATCGGAGAGATTCGCGGGCGCACGGAGCGGCTTCACCCCTTCGGGAGCCTCGAAGAGGCGCAGAAGACCCTTCAGACATTGGAGGAATGGGGCTACGTCACACTTCTTCCGCGACAGCCGGGCCGCAAAGAATCGCGCTATGCCCATCTTCTCTCCGGCGCCCCGGAAAACGGAGAAGAGGCCCCCTCCGATTCTCCTCCTCAGAACACGTCGGCGGGAGATGTGTCGGTCGCGAAACTCGAAGAAGAAGTAAAATCGCTCCGACAAGAATTGGAAGAGCTCAAGCGGACCCTCCTCGATTTCAAAGCTCAATTTCAATAAACGTCTCGTCCCGGCGGAGATCCCGACGCGTCGCAAAACCAAGTTGTCTTGCAAATCCGCTCCTGGTAGGATGCTCTCTTCTACATTCGAAGGAAGATCTTATGGCGCCGAATGACCCTGCCCGCACTGGAAAAAACCTTCTCTTTACGGAAGCGATCCTCGACCGGGAAGCGGCCCGCGCCGACGCCGAAGAAACGACATGAGGCGCCCCCGGAAGATCTTCCTGATGATCGCCGTGCTGCTCTCCACGGTCGGATTAGATCAGATCACCAAGATGATCGCCCGGACGGAGATTGAATCCCGATCGCCGATCCTCCTCTTCGGCGGGATCTTGCGGCTCCAATACGTGGAGAACCCCGGCGCTTTCTTAAGCTTGGGGGCGGGGCTTTCAGAGAGAACCCGCTTCTGGCTCTTCACCGTGATCGTCGGCAGCTTCCTCGCCGGATTGTTTCTTTATCTTCTCTTGAACCGACATTTGAATTCAATCGACGTGACCGCCCTTTCATTGATTTTGGGAGGAGGAGTCGGCAATTTGATCGATCGCCTCTTCCGTGACGATCGGGTGATCGACTTTATGGTGATCGGACTCGGGCCGCTCCGGACCGGGGTTTTCAACATGGCCGATGTTGCAATTACGGTCGGAGTTGGTTTACTCTTCTGGGCGGGCATCCGCTCGCCTCGCCGGCGGGAACTTCAAAAAAGGTCGCTGCATTCATGATCCCAAAAAGAAAACACACCCTCTTGCTCCTCATCTGGACGTTTATCCTCTCGCTGCAGGGGTGCGCGGTCCAGGACGCCTACCGGCCGATCCCTCCCTTCATGCAACGGCAGGGGGTGCTCCTGGTCTCGGACATCCTTTTTTTCGGCCTGAGCAGTCCCCGCGGACCGGTGACCGAAGCGGAATGGGACGCCTTCCTCCGAGAGATCGTCACGCCGCGCTTTCCGGAGGGGTTGACCTATTGGAATGCAAACGGTCAATGGCGGGGACAGAATAACCAACTCGTTCAAGAACACTCCATGGTGCTGCAGATCCTTCACCCCGACACGTTTCAAGCCGAATCGGCCATCCAAGAAATCATCGCCCGATATAAAAATCAATTTGATCAAGATTCAGTCCTTCGACTGAAGGACGTCGTTCAAGTCTGGTACTGAGAAGCCGAAAGGACGCTCGGCCTTTCCTGGAAACCTTCCCTGGATTCTTACTTGCCAGCCCGTCGGCTTTCTTTTATAATGAACGACCGAATCCGAAAAACAGCGTCTTCATATACCTATTCTGTATATTTAAATTCAGTGAGGCTTCATCATGACTCGTTTTTATTTGAAGGTGCCCCGAGGACTCCTTCCCCTCATCGTCCTGTTTTGTTTTCTCTCCGCCGCGCAAGCGGAGGAGGCCCCTTCTTTCTCTCTGACGGGAAACGTCGGCCCGGTCAGCCTCGCCGCCTACCGGGGAAAGGTCGTCTATGTCGATTTCTGGGCCTCCTGGTGCGCCCCCTGCCGTAAGTCGTTTCCCTGGATGAACGATCTTCAACATCGCTACGGGGCGCGGGGACTGACCATCGTCGCCATCAACGTCGATAAGAAGCAAGAAGCGGCTCAGGCCTTCTTGGCCGATTATACTCCCCGATTTGCGGTGGC